>JBAXSA010000106.1:0-8717 GCA_037130945.1 Pseudomonadota bacterium
ATCGCCAGCCACCCGCCCGGCCCGCCGGGCATGTCTGGACTCTGGAGGCGGGGTATTACGTCCTGGGGATGGTGCCCGAACAAAAGGGTGTTGTAACCCTGTCCCTGCGCCCCGTGCTGGCAGGAAAAACCGCCGGCACGGAGGTGCCAGTCTCAGTGCCATCGCAGGCTACAGCGCGCCTTGGCGTGATAAAATTAACCACCCGGGACGATTACACCCTTTATCTTAATCAGATTCCCGAGACCCCCGGCACCCTGCTGGTTCGACCCTTGCCCGTGGATTTGGGCCGGGTTTTACCCGTCAGCCTGGCCCCCGGTGAGACGCTGGACATTCCGGTTCGTGTTCCTGAACCGGGCACCCTGCAAGCCCGGCGCGAGGACGGCAACCCCGCCGAGATTCGTATCGATGCGGGCGAGTGGCGCCGCGAGGCCGTGCTGGCGGCGGGTCAATACACCGTCCATCTGCGCGCCCCTTCCGGGCGGGAAGAAAGCCTCACCCTGGGTCTGCAACCCAGCCGCCTAGCCTCCACCACCCCTCTACCGCCCCTGCCGGATACGGCACTGACCACTTTGCCCCGCTTTCCCGAGCTGACCGCCGCCGCGCCCCAGTTTTTTGACCTGGCGCGGAACACCAGCCGCACCTTCGCGCTACGCGTGGAACAGCCGGCCCTGTACCGGCTGGAGAGTACGGGGCTGTTGCACACCGCCGCAAGTCTTCGCACCCGCGTCAACCCCGTGCTGGCCAAGGCGAAGGGCAATGGCGCGGGGCGTAACGCCCTGATCCAGGACTATCTGGGCACGGGCGATTACCAGTTTACCGTCTCGGCCCAAGGCACCTCCCAAGGGCACGCCGGGGTTGAACTCACCGCCACGCCTTTGCGCGACGGCGGTCTGCTGGAGCCGGATCAGCCGTTCCGGGCCACCCTGGCGGCGGGAGAGGGTTTGAGCTTGCGTTTTCGTGTCGAAGAGGCTGGCGAGTACCGGCTACGCGCCTTGGGGTTGGGTCAGGTGTTCAATCTGCGTCTGGAAGACGGCGCGGGTTGGCCGGTGGTCGCGCCCAACCAACCCGCCGATCTGACGCTCGCCCTCACACCCGGCGAGTACCACGCCATCCTCTTGCCCATGCCGGTGACAGCCCGGGTGCTGACCCTGCTGGAGCCTATCCGCCCGGTGCCGGTTTTTACAGGCCACGGCCCGCATCCCCTGCCTTTTGAAACCCTGGTGGCGCATCTCTGGGAAGAACCCGCCACGCGAGAGTCACCCCGCATCCCGGATCAATGGGATTTTAAGCTACCGGCCAAGGCGCATGTCGCCATCACCCTGGACAACGATATGCGCGGCGATCTCGTGCCTCTGACCGGAGCGGACGAGGGCGACCCAGTGGCCCGTGTCGCCGCTGGCCGGGGCTGGAAGGGCGAATTGACTACTGGGCGTTATCGCCTCAAGGTGGCGCAGCGTCGCGTTAACCACCGGGTACCCTACAGCCTCTCGATCAACGTGGAGGAACTGATCGCGGGACTCTCGCGCGAGGTTGAGGCTCCAAAACGGATTCCCATTGCCGTGGATGGCAACGGTCTGACCGAGATCCTGTCGGTCGGCGACAGCGACGTGCGCGCCCAACTGCTGGATGCAGAGGGACTGAGGGTGGCCCGCGCCGATGACCGCGAGGACGACTGGAATTTTCATCTGGCCGAGCGCCTGGCACCCGGCCGCTATACGCTGGATGTCCAGCCAGTGGCCGAGGAATCCGCCACAACCCGGATTTTTCTTCGCCAGTCCCCCGAGCAGCGCGAGGCACCCCTGACCTTGCCAAGCCACTGGAAGATCCAGGACGATGCGGTACACCTCTACCCCCTGATCCTCCCGGCTGGCCAGGCACTCCCGGTACGCCTCCCGGCCCAGAGACGACTACGTGTGGACGCCGCGCCCGGCAATGGCCCCTTGTTGTTCCTGGCCGAGAGCCGCGTAGGCCAGCCGGCGCTTCAAGTTCCCGGGATTCCGGCGGGTTTTGACAGCACTTCCGGGATGGCGGTGGCGGTGGCCCTCGACGCCCCTCAGGCGTCTGCCGAACTGTGGAATGCCCTGGATCCCGGATTGCCCCTCGAAACCCAAATCCGGGCCTTGCGCTTTTCCCTCCCGGACGAGCAAACCCTGGGTTGGGGAGAGACCCGGCAAAACAGCCTGGACAACGGGGCGGCCCAGTTTTTCAATCTCCCAGCCGGCGACAAGACCCTCGCGCTGACCCTGCCGCCCTTGACTGCGGCGGTGCTGGTGGGTTCTGAATCTGGCCAGGTGCCCGAGGTTTACTGGTCAGGCGAGCAAGGTCTGAGTGAAAGGGTGACGACCGGTGCCGAGCGGCTGCTGCTGCTCTCCGCTGGTGCCATACCCGCCAGCCACACGTTGACACTCTCGCCCGCCTCGGCCCCCCGGAGTGCGCCGCTGATGCCGGGCGGATTGTGGCAGCAAACCCATGCAGCGGCGGGGGTGACCCATCTGACGGTGGCCAAAGCCACCCGGCTTCATGCCATTGGGGCCGAGCAAGTGTTATTTTTGGGTGCCGAGGGTCAGGTGCAAAAAGGCTCCGACCTCCTGTCTGCCGGGCCGGGCCGGCTGATACTGCACCACGGCCCGGGCGTCCTGGTGGTCTGGGCGGAACAGCCAGAAACGCCAGAAACCCTCGCGTCAGCCGCCGCCGCCGACGTGATCACCCCCCCCGCCGCCGTAGTTCTAACAGGGTCGCACCAGGCTCTGCGGTTTAACACGACCGAACCGGCCTTGCTGGAACTGACGACCGATACCCCAGTCATTGCCCGCTGGGTGACGGGCCGGGAATCGCCGCTCGAACAGGTGACCGTTTCGCCCTTTGGTGCCCATCTGGATCTCCTGGCCCCCGCCGGGGAGGCCCATCTGACCCTGCACGCAGTGGGCGATGGTCAGTTGTCGGGATCCGCCCGGTTTGTCGCCATCCCCGTCGAGCCCCTGGCGGAAGGAATAGGGCAGGAACGGCTCCTCGCCAGTGGGACGGCTCGCGCCTGGATCTTCACCCTGGATCAACCTCGCCAGGTGGGACTCGGGCTTCGCGCCACACCTGATCGGGTGAGGGGCCGGCTGCTCGACAGCCGTGGCCATCTTTTGGGCGAGGGCGTTTTGTATTTTGAGAAATTGCCGGCTGGTGCCTATCTGTTGATGGCCGAGGCTCCTGCCACCACCGCGCCACTCAGGATCCAACCGGTCGCGCTGGGTTTGATCCCGAGTGACCAGGGCACGCCGCCCGCGTTGATCCGGCGTTTTGTCGAGGCCGGTAGCACAGAAGGTCTCGTCAGTGCCCTGACGCCCAGTGGCCAACTGGAAAAACCCGTAGCTGACGAACCGGAACACAACACGACCGAGGCACCGCACGACGAACCGGCTCAAGAGGACGCTGATCAAGAGGACGCACCCGCCCCCGAGGAAAATTCCGAGGGCGAAAAGTGATAGGGAAACTAAACAGGATCTACCACAGCAACACCGGTTCTCCCGCCACGGTGAGCTGCCGTTCGCCCGGCAAGTCGGTCAGCAGATTTTTTAAGGGTTCCGAAAAATCCGGGCCGGCACCGAGGTACGTCATGAGACCCTGAAAGACCCAATGACGCTGCAAGCGATTGACGTTGCCAACCCACACCGGAATATTGCCGGGCAAAAGGCGGACATGCCCTTCCCAAAGTCGTAGCACATCGCGTCCCTCGGGGCCGTCGCGAACCAGGGTCAAAGACTCGTGTTGACCCTCGTGAACCAGGGGCAGCAGCGGCAACTGTTCGATGCCCAAAGACGGCGAGAACAACTTGAGCCAGTTGCCGCCGTCAATCATCGGAGCCGCCTGCCAGCCCACCCCGGCCAGGCGGGTCTTGAAGGCCGCCAGATCACCCGCGTATTGTAGGGTCAGGGGGTGGCGAACCTGCACGCGCAGATCCTGACGAGTCGATGGCAATGTTTGCCAACCACCCGCCCGCCAGGTTTCTACCGTCAGGGTATGGGTTTCGGGGTGCAGCCGGTAGCGGGCCAGCTCCCGGTCACCCCGCACCGCGCCCACCGCGCCATAGGCGATGAGAAAGGCTCCGCCCATCACCCCCAGCATCGGCCGCCAGTGGATGGCCTCGGACGCGATCCGGCGCCGGTAGCCAATACCCAGGGCCGCGAGCCATGCCAAGCCCAGCGCCATGCCCCCCAGCACGTCGGCGGGCCAGTTCACACCCAGATAGAGCCGCGCCAGACCCACCAGGGTGACCAGAAAACCGGCCACGGCATAAGGCATCCAGCGCCGCTCATCACTGACGCCACGCGCCATGGCCACCGCGATAAAGCCGTACAGCAGGGTGGCATGAACCACCACATCGCTCGGGAACGACCCATGAACCTGAACTTTGCCATGATACCCGGGGCCGGACACCCGCAAGAGACGCTGCAGGATCCAGGGCACCAGCACCGCAAAAACGCCAGCAGCCAGTCCGTGTCGAAGACCGTGCCAATCGCGGCGAACCCACAGCATCAAGCCAAAGGCCGCAGCCACGCTACCCAACACCCAGGGGTCGGCCAGGCGCAACGCCCACAGCATGAGATAATCCGCGAGCGGGCTGCGCAATTCCTGAAAGGCATTGAGTACCACCCCGCCCGCGACGCCGTGGGAATTCATCAGGGCACCCAACACCCCCATGAAGGCCAGGATCGCGATCAACAGCAGGCTGGCAAACACCGCCAGACCCCGTGCCTCCGGGTGCAGGGGATCCACCAGGGCGGCGGCGGCCTCACCCACCCGGGGATGCGCCTTGGCCCAACCCAGCAGCCAGTTGAGCCAGGCACCCGAGCGTCCGTGCAACTGTTTGAAAAGCAGGCGGATCACCCACACCACGCCCCAGACAAAACCCAGGAGAAGAACCAAAATCAGCCCAAGCCGGGTCGTCACCTCGGCGGCCAGTTCGAGCGAGGTACCAAAAACAATCCCCGGGAACAGATAGACAGGCCCCCAGATCAGACCGGACAAGACATTGGCCAGCATAAAAGGCACCGGCCGCATGTTCATCAGGCCCGCCACCAGCGGAATCACCGGACGCACCGGCCCGACAAATCGGCCGATGAAAACGCTCTTGCCACCATAGCGACGGAAAAAATCCATCCCCTTGGCCAGGAGGCCGGGGTAACGGTTGAAGGGCCACAGGGTATGCACCCGATCCTGAAAATAGTATCCGAAATAGTAGCTGCCCCAATCGCCGGCAATCGCCCCAAGAATCGAGACCATCAGGGTGATCCACAAATCCAGGGCACCCACCGCCACCAGGGCACCGATCAGGAACATCGCCACCGTACCGGGGACAATCAGGCCGAAGAGAGCCACGGATTCCCCGCAGGCGATTAAAAACACCACAAAATTGGCCCAATGGGGATGAATGGCGATCCAGTCAATCACCTGACGGGCAAGATCCTCCATCACGACAAGATCTCCGGGCGCGGGTCAGGTCAGGTCAGACTGGCGAAGGCCGAGGCTGCGGCCTTCAGGGTCGCGTCGATATCCGCATCCTGGTGGGCCGCCGACACAAAACCCGCCTCATAGGCCGAGGGGGCTAGATAGACATGGGATTTCAACATCGCATGGAAGAATTGCTTGAAATGAGATCCGTGACAGGCGGTCGCCTGGGCATAATTTGTCACCTCTGGAACCTCCGTAAAGAAAAACCCAAACATCCCGCCCACCCGATTGACCGTCAAGGGAATCCCCGCCCGGCGGGCCTCCGTAGCCAGGCCCTCGGTGAGCTGCCGGGTCGTCTCGCCTAAACGCTCGTAAAAGCCCGGCACACGGATGAGTTCCAGAGTTTTAAGGCCAGCGGCCAACGCCACCGGATTGCCCGACAGGGTGCCAGCCTGATAAACCGGCCCCAGCGGTGCAATTTGCGCCATGATGTCGCGTCGGCCCCCAAAGGCACCCACCGGCAGGCCGCCGCCCAGCACCTTGCCGAGCGTGGTCAGATCGGGGGTCACGCCATACAGGGCCTGGGCACCACCGAGGGCCACCCGGAAACCGGTCATCACCTCGTCGAAAATCAACAGGGCACCATAGTGGTCACAGAGGGCGCGTAGGCCTTCAAGAAAGCCCGGTACGGGGGGAATGCAGTTCATATTGCCGGCAACGGGTTCGACGATGATGGCGGCAATCTCTTGGCCGACCTCGGCGAAGACGGCTTCCACCGAGGCCAGATCGTTGTAAGTGACCGTCAGGGTGAGCGCGGCCAGGGCCTTGGGGACACCGGGAGAGCTGGGCTCACCGAGTGTCAGGGCACCGGAACCGGCCTTGACGAGCAGGGAATCCGAATGGCCGTGGTAACAGCCCTCGAATTTGACGATCTTGTCGCGCCGCGTAAAACCCCGGGCCAGGCGAATGGCGCTCAGGGTGGCCTCGGTGCCGGAGCTGACCATGCGAATCATCTCGATGGAAGGCACGAGTTCGCACACCCATTCGGCCATCTGTCCCTCAATCTCGGTGGGAGCGCCGAAGCTTAATCCCTGCGCCGCAGCCTCCTGCACCGCCTGCACCACTGCGGGATGGGCGTGGCCCAGGATCATCGGCCCCCAGGAACCTACATAGTCGATATAACGATTGCCATCCACATCAAAAAGATGTGCCCCCTGGCCCCGGGCGAAGAAGATCGGGTCACCGCCAACCGCGTGAAAGGCCCGTACTGGGGAATTGACACCCCCGGGAATGCGTCGCTGGGCGGCCGTGAACAGGGCATGGGAACGGGTACGGGAAGAAGCGGACGGGGGCTGACTCATGGCGGATGTCTCGCTGAAAACTGCGGTAAAGGCATGGGCCGCCTGAGTGATGTCGAGCTGTCCCTGTCCAAACACCGCTTGGATCACAGCCACCTGAAAAACCCCTGCGGCCACTAATGGAGGGGCATTGTCAGGGGTTATGCCGCCGATCGCAACCACCGGACAGGGCAGACGCCGGCAGGCCTCGATCAGCAGCGCCAAGCCCACCGGCGTTGCGCCGGGTTTGGTGGCGGAGGGATAGACACTGCCGAAGGCGACATAATCGGCACTCGCCGAGAGGGCGTTCTCGGCACGCGCCAGGTCGTTGTAACAGGACACCCCAATGATCGCGGAGCGGCCAAGCAACCGCCGGGCCATGGCGACATCGCCATCCATCCGCCCCAGATGCACCCCGGCAGCGCCGACGCGCCGGGCCAGTTCGGCATCGTCGTTGATGATCAGAGGCACCCCCCGGGCCTGGCAGAGTTCTGCCAGAGCCTGTGCCCGTCTATCACGCTGGGAAGGGGAGGCCTGTTTGTCGCGATACTGGACGAGTACAGCCCCCCCGGCCAGGGCCGCCTCGACCTGGGCCAGACGCTCAGTCAGCGAGAAGCTATCCGGCCAAGCCGGGGTGAGAACGTAGAGGCCACGGCGGAAGGATTGAGACGAGCCTATGATAGCTTGTCCATGCAGAGCAGCGAGGGATCCTCGAGGGCACTCGCGGCAATCTTTTCCAGGTTCTGGAGTACTCGGACACTGGCGTTTTCCATTTTGTGCAGGGCTTCCAGGCCTTCCTGCAGTTTTCCCTCCCGAAAGCGACGAATGGCCAGCACCCCGCTGGAATGAACCTCCATGTGCGGCGTCTCGACCTCACGATAACCCGGCAGCTTGGAAAAACAGTGGTGGCCATCGCCTTTGTAGTACCACTGCCCCAGGCGGCAAGAGTGGTGATCGGAAAAATCCTCGAGCGGTTTTTCCGAGATGCTCAGAAAGATTTTATAGACCTCGAATTTCCAAAAGAGGTGGTCGATCTTGGCAGTCTCTACAAAGG
This sequence comes from Pseudomonadota bacterium, assembly GCA_037130945.1. Lineage (GTDB taxonomy): Bacteria > Pseudomonadota > Gammaproteobacteria > Chromatiales > Chromatiaceae > JBAXSA01. The sequence continues at coordinate 7,831 of JBAXSA010000106.1, forward strand.
CCCGCAGGGAGTTGGCCGCGATGGTTTGGATGCTGACATCAAGCATCCCGTGCAGAGCCTGCATACCGTTGTAAGCATTGAGGCCCGCATGCGCGAAGCTGTCCATCTCGGCGGGATTCACCTCCACCCGTTGCCTGACCCCGGCGGCCTCGTCCTGAACCGATTTGACCAGATTCGAGATATCGTTGGTGGCGCTGGCGGTACGGCTTGCCAAACCCCGTACCTCGTCGGCCACCACGGCGAAGCCGCGACCTTGTTCGCCCGCCCGGGCCGCTTCGATGGCGGCATTGAGTGCCAGTAGATTGGTCTGTTCCGCTACCCCCTTGATCAGCTGAACAATGCTGTCGATCTGGCCGGTACGGCCATGGAGCTGTTCCACCGCCAAGGCCGTGTCGCGGGTTCTTCGCAACAAGGCATCGAGTCCTTGGCGCAAGGACTCGATGGCTCGCAATTCTCCTCCCGTGGTGCCGGATGAGGCCGCGATCTTTTGAGTCTCGCCCTTGAGGGATCGAGCCATATTACCCATGCTGGTCTGAATTTCCTTGAGCGAATCAGAATAGTAGGAGAACATCGGGCACAGCCCCCCAATGAGCGCATTGTTGTGCGATGTCGCTTCACACCACTGGTTCAGGGTGGCGGATTTTTCCTCCAGGGACTGGATGTGTTCGACCATGGATTGCCGTTCCTGTGTCATATCGGCAAGCTGTTTCTCAAGTACTTGGACTTTCTGGCGGGCTTTGGAACAAAACATCAAATACTCCTCACAAGAATTATTTTTCATAGTTTATTTAGGGATTATGATCCCGGCATCACACCGAAACAATGAAACAATTTTTTTGGACTCCCAGGCAGGGCGGGTTTTCAACCAGAGGATTTTTGATGAATGA
>JBAXSA010000107.1:0-8691 GCA_037130945.1 Pseudomonadota bacterium
GAGCCGATCCCTGTCCAACCACTGCCAGTCAATCCTCGCGAACCCTTGCCGCTGCTCGTGCCCAGCCCGGTACCCCCGCTGGCCGCAGCTCCCACGGCTCCCACGGCTCCGGCGCTCGATCGGAACCTGGTGACCCAGCTGGCTGCCCTACTATGGCCGGATCGCCCGGACGAGCCGGACGAGCCGATCCCTGTCCAACCACTGCCAGTCAATCCTCGCGAACCTTCGCCACTCCTCGTGGCCAAGCCTCTGCCCCTGCCCAGCCCGGTGCCACCGTTGGCCGCAGCTCCCACAGCTCCGGCGCTCGAACGGAACCTAGTGACCCATCTGGCCGCCCTGCTATGGCCGGATCGCCCGGACGAGCCAATCCCTGTCCAACCACTGCCCGTCAATCCTCGCGAATCTTCGCCACTCCTCGTGGCCAAGCCCATGCTCCTGCCCAGCCAGATTCAGCTCCCGGCAGAGGATACCCCTCCGGCCACCACCGAGCCGCTGGCCCCACCCCATCATCTTGATGACGAATCGCGGGCCCTGCGGGACATCGGCCAGCAAGGCGAGTCCGCACTGGCCCGGGTGCGCTATCACCAGCTGGCTTCGCTGCCATCCGACGATGGCACCAAGGTCGCGTGGCATCTGGAGATCCCGTTGCAGGTGGGGGGGCTGACGCAATCCTTCGAATGCCGTATTGAAGAAGACGACGAATCGGCAGGGCGCGGCAAGGGCGGGGAACGTGGATTTACCCTGGATCTGGCCTTTGATTTCTCGGCACTCGGCCCGAGCCATGCCCGGCTGAGGGTTCGGGCGAATCAGGTGGGGGTAGTCTTTTGGGCGGAGCGCCAATCCACGGTGGCACTGATGCATGACCATCTGGAGCAACTGGCGGCCCGTCTCCGGGCAGTGGGGCTTGAGGTGGGGTCGCTCCAGGCCTACCAGGGCAAGCCTCCTCGTTCGGTGGCCTCGCGGCCGGTGATCCCCCCATTGCTGGATGAAAAGGCATGACCGATTTTGAACATGATCCGCCGGATCTGGCCGTGGCCTTGCGCTATGACGGCCGTAACGCGCCGCGTGTGGTGGCCAAGGGCACCGGACTCACGGCGGAACGGATCGTCGAATTGGCTCGCCAACACCAGGTGCCGCTGGAGGACGATCCGGAACTGGCGGCCCTGCTCTCGCAAATCCCACTCGGTACACAGATTCCCGAGAATCTGTATCTTGCGGTGGCGGAGGTCATTGCCTTTGCCTATCTGTTATCCGGCAAACGCCCGCCGGATCCTCGTCAGTCGGCCACCTGCGTCAATCCACCTGGTGATTTTAAGGGCGGGGCAGGGTGACGCCTCGCTGACCCTGGTATTTGCCGCCGCGATCCCGGTAAGAGGTTTCACACACCTCATCAGATTCCAGAAAGAGGATCTGGGCCACCCCCTCGTTGGCATAGATCTTGGCCGGGAGAGTCGTGGTATTGGAAAACTCCAGCGTCACATGGCCCTCCCATTCCGGTTCCAAGGGCGTTACGTTGACAATGATGCCGCAATTCCCGACGAAGACCCCCGATGCAAGGCCAAAGTTGCCGGTTTCTGGCACTGTGAGACAGTAAACGTCGTGATCACCCGCAAGCTCCTGGATATTGAGGATCTTGTGGTTATAGGTGGTTTGCTGATGACCACGGAACCTATTTATTACCTCCGGGAAACGCCTAAATACCGAGCGATCACATGCTAGCAACTTCGCCGCACCCCTTATGGAGCCGGTGTTCGCAAGCGCCTCCCGAACCGCCTCGGCGTCGATTTCGCTAGGCAGGTTGATCCTACGCGCGATCTCCGCCTGTGAACGCCTGCGCTGCCCGTCATCCTCGGACCAAGTACGCCGACTGATCGCCCCCTGTTCCGCTCTGGCAACAGGGTTCGAGTAGCGGCAGACCATACGCTCCCTGGCCTGTTCGCGACGGGTGTCGGTCCAGCTTGCTAGGCGCGCTGCGAGTAGCCGGTCGCGAGCCTCCGAATACCGATCCTCGTTCCAAAACCGTGTTGTGCGGTCACGCTGAACATGGGAGTAATGGGCAAACCACTCTGGCTCTTGTTTTAACCGATCTAACGCCTTTCTGATCGACAGGCTATGCTCGTCCGGGTCGAATTCCTCACCATACGACACGGCGTTGTGCATGCGAATATGATCTCCAGCCATCATCCGTTCGATGTTCCAAGGCATGTTGTTGCGACGGTTAAAATCCTTGTGATGGCGATGGGTACCCGGTACGTCGACGTAGAGGCCATTGCGTAGATTCCACTCGTCGGCCAGGCGATGCGTGGGATAGAGATACCCATTGGATGGCTGGTAGACCGCCTCATAACCACGGATCAACTGCCGGTACAGCGGCATCAAGGAATCTTTGGGACGCAGTAGATGGGCCTGAATCACCCGTCCATCTCGCAGGACAAATTCATGGTCTGGGGTACAGTGAACCACGGTGCCATTATCCAGGGTCAATTCCAGTAGCGCATCGCGCCCAATACAGCGGGGAGATTCAAGCAACGCCGCGACGACCCGACCGTACTGCCCAATTGAGTACCCCCAAAACATCTCGCCATCGTCCGTCCGACGCGCCATATCCTCTAAAGTCAGCGCACTTCCGTCTAGTAGCGCTACCTGGGTGTCTCCGCGAAAGCACCTGGCATAGGTCGATTTTCCTAGACAAATAGTCAGTATATTTCGAGGAATCCTGAGATACTCCACAGTACGCGCCAGGGCAAAGGAATTGGGGGGAATGATGCAGACATCCGAGCGCACATCGACAAAGCTATCCGGGTCGAATTTCTTGGGATCGATGATGGCGCAGCGAATGTTGGTGAAGAGCTTGAACTCGTCGGCGCAGCGCACGTCGTAGCCGTAACTCGAGGTGCCGTAGGAAATCACCCGGCCGGACTCGTTCTCGCGCACCTGGGCAGGTTCAAAGGGCTCGATCATGGCATGTTCCGAGGCCATGCGACGAATCCAACGGTCAGACTTGATACTCACAACAGATGTCTCAGTGACTAGGCGTTTCAGCAGCAGCATCAAAACGGTTGCGGCGGTAGCGGCGATCACTCACCACCAGAAGCCCGCCCGCCACCATCAACAACCCGCCCAGCCAAATCCAGCGGACAAAAGGCTTGTAGTGGATCCGCATTCCCCAAGCGCCATCCTCGAGAGGTTCACCCAGCGAAAGGTAAAGATCCCGGGTGAACCCAGGGTCGATGGCCGCCTCGGTCATGGGCATACTCTGGGAAAAATAGATCCGCTTTTCTGGTTCCAGCCGGGCAATCGGTTGTTCCCCTTGAAAAACCTGGAAGGTTCCGCGATGGGCCTGATAGTTGGGCCCCGCCACGGTGGCGACGCCATCAAACCGGAACCGGTAGTTTCCCATGTCGTGGATATCCCCGGGTGCCATGCGCAGATCCCGATCAATGCCATAATGAGAGACTATGGCAATGCCTACAATAAACACCGCCACGCCAAGGTGGGCCATGAGCATGCCAAAATAGCCACGGCCTTTCCCCAGCAAATCGGCCCAGATCCGCCGGTTCTCTCCGGTCTTGTGACGGTAGCGTTCCCCCAGCCCCCTCACATGGGTCAACACCAGCCACACGGCCAGCCCGATCGCCAAGCCAACCTGCCAGGGCTCGCCTTGATCGGGAGGAAAAAAGACGATCCCAAAGCCTACCGTCAGACTGACGACAAACGCCAGCCACACCTTGCGCATCAAATCGCCCACGGAATGGCTTTTCCAGCGCAACAAAGGCCCGAGCCCGGCAACCAGGGCCAGTCCCGGCATAAGCCAGAGAAACATCCGGTTAAACCAGGGAAATCCCACCGAGATCTTTCCCCAATCCAGGGCCTCATAGATCAAGGGTGCCAGTGTGCCGAGCAAGACCAAAGCGGCAAACAGGGTCAGCAACAGGTTATTGATAAGTAACGCCGTCTCTCGGGAAAGCACGTCAAATCGCCCTCCCCGGGTAATCGCGGGTGCCTGTTTCGCATAGAGAACCAGGGAGATGCCAACGACCAGGCTCAGAAACACCAAAATGAAGGTGCCTCGGGTGGGATCCGATGCAAAGGCATGTACGGAGGTCAATACCCCGGAACGTACCAGGAAGGTACCCAGAAGGCTCAAGGAAAAGGCAAACAGAGCCAACAGCACCGTCCAACTCTTGAAGGCACCGCGTTTCTCGGAGATCGCCAGGGAATGGATCAGCGCGGTGCCCACCAGCCAGGGCATCAGCGAGGCATTTTCCACCGGATCCCAGAACCACCAGCCACCCCAGCCCAATTCGTAGTAGGCCCACCAACTCCCGAGGGTGATGCCGAGCGTCAGAAACGCCCAGGCCACCACCGTCCAGGGCCGTGACCAGCGCGCCCAGGCGGCATCCAGCCGCCCGCTCAGCAAGGCGGCAATCGAGAAGCTATAGGCCACGGAAAAACCCACATAACCCATGTACAGCATCGGCGGATGAATCGCCAGTCCAGGGTCTTGGAGCAGGGGATTGAGATCGCGGCCCTCTGCGGGAAATGGGAAAAGCCGTGTAAAAGGATTCGAGGTCAGGATCATGAACAACAGGAAACCGACGCTCACCAGGCCCTGGACACTCAACACCCGGGCTACCAGGGGTTCGGGCAGATGACGGCTAAACCTCGCGACCGCCGCCGTCCACCCGCCCAGCAGGAAGGCCCATAACAACAGCGACCCCTCGTGTCCGCCCCATACTGCGGAGACCTTGTAGAGGTTGGGCAGTTGCGTGTTGGAATGCTGGGCCACATAGCTCACCGAGAAATTATCGGTGACAAAGGACAGGATCAGGCAACCCATGGCAATGGCAAGAAAGGTGAAATGGCCAAAAGCCAGCGAGGGCCCCATACGGATCCAGGCGGGGGTCAGGATAAAACTGCCAACCATGGGAAAAACCCCCATCAAGAGGGCTAGTGCCAACGCCAGCATCAGGGAAAATTGCCCAATCTCGGGTGCCAGTTGTAAGATCACCCTGGCCGTCATGGGGCACCTCCCTGAGTCACTATATCCATGATGCCTTTTACATGGGCGGCGGAGAGCGATTTGGCCACCTCGGGCGGCATATATTTTTCGTCATGCTTGGCCAGCACCTGGCTGGCCCTAAACACCCCATCCGGCCCCAGGTCGCCCAAGGCGACGATCCCCTGGCCCTCCCGGAAGAGATCAGGCAGTAGCCCGGTATAGTGAATCGGCACCTCGGGTTTGAAGGTGACGGGGTTATCAGTCAGGTTAAAGCGAACACTCAGACCATCCGGTTGACGCACCAAACTGCCCTTGATCACCAGTCCACCGATTCGGAAGGGGTGATCCTTGGGGGCCTTGCCGGCGAGTACCTCACTAGGCGAGAAGAAGAACATCAGGTTTTGGTTGAAGGCGTTGAGCGCCAAGGCGACCGCGATGGCGATGCCGGCCACCATGATCCCGATGAGAGCCAGACGTCTCTTGCGAAACGGTGTCATAAAAAAACCTCCCGTTGGGCCCGCCGCGCCTTGCGGGCAATCTCGGCCAAGAGCCGGCGCCGGTAAATAAAAGGGCTGACCAGATTGACGACCAGAACCCCCAGGGCCAAGGCATAAGCCGTCCAGACATAAAAGGCATAGCCACCCATGGCCAAAAAGTCGCTCATGACACCTCCGGGGTTTCTTGTGCGGCCAAGGTTTGAACCCACTGCGCATGGCGTTCCCGATCCAGCAACTCGCAGCGGGCCCGCATCAAAACCGTGGTGCCATAGTAAAATTTGAAAGCCAGGGCGTTGAGCAACAGGGGGATCAACATGCTCGGATGGATCGAGGGTTTTTCGCCGAGTTTGACGATGCTAGCGGGTTGGTGAAGAGTATTCCACCATTCCACCGAGTAATGGATGATCGGAATATTCACCACCCCCACCAGGGCCAAAATCGCCACGGCGCGTGATGCTACCCGCTTGTCCTCGATGGCACCATACAGGGCGACGATCCCCAGATAAAGAAAAAGCAGGATCAATTCGGAGGTCAGACGGGCATCCCACACCCACCAGGCCCCCCACATCGGCTTGCCCCACAGGGAACCCGTGACCAGGGCCAGGAAGGTGAAGGAGGCACCGATCGGTGCCGAGGCCACCGCCATGATCTCGGCCAGTTTGATACGCCAAACCAGGGCAATCAATCCGCACGCCGCCATGACGACATAGATAAACATCGACATCCAGGCCGCCGGGACATGGATGTAGATGATTCGGTAACTCTCGCCCTGCTGGTAATCGGTCGGTGCCAACACCAGACCGCCATAAACACCCGCCACCAGCAAGACGGCGCTCGCCAGCCCGAACCAGGGAATCATCCGGCCCGCCATCTGATAAAAATACGGGGGCGAACCCATGTGGTGAATCAATCGAACGAGGCTATTCATGGCAGCACGGCCCTCAACGAAGAAAACAGCATCAGTCCCCGAACCGGGCTTTCGCGGCCGTTTCGGGGGCACTCAGCGTCAGATAATCGATATTGGGAATTGCCTGAGGGGGGATGGGCACGGCGCAATCCGCCATAGACCCATTGCCCGACACCATAGACAATCCGTGGGTATCCACCACCAGGGGCGGTGGTGGCGGTGTTTCGTCCAGCGGACGGCGGGAATCGTCCATATTCAGGGCACTGATATCGGGGATGATCGCCGGCGTCACCCTGGGGGCAAATGCCTCCAGGGTGCCAGAACGAGGGGGCAGAAGCACCATGCCCGCCGGTTCAGGTGACGACGGCGGAACATTTTGCGCTTGAGACGGCGCGGGTTTTGAAGAGGACTCGCTGGAGCGCCGGATGGTGACCAGTGCCCCGATATCCCGGAAGGCTACCCGGAATTTGCCGGCCGCATCCATATCGAGACTTTTTTTGACGGCTACGGGTTGTCCGGAAAATAGCGCGGTGAGCTGGGCATCGCTGGTTTTGAACAACCTTCGCACCCGTTCCCGCACAGCGTCGGGATCTTGACCGGGCAGACAAACGCCGGAAAAGAAGACATCAAAACGGTCGTCGGGCATGGGGCCTCGAATGTGCGTGGAGAAAAATCATGGGAGACATTGTAGCAGCCCCGCTCCGTCAGAAATGCCGGTTTTCTTTTCTTGACCTGCCTTGCGAATCCGGGGATCTTTGGGCCTGTTCCCGGATCTCGCGCAAGGTCGCCGCTTCATCGTCATCCCACAGGATGCGGTGGGCCGGGCCCTCGAGATCCTCAAACTGACCGTTTTTTACCGCCCAAAAGAGTAAAGCTACGGCACCCGAGATCAATACCACCGCCAACGGGATTAACAGATAGAGAATTTCCATGGTAATGCTCAGGTAACCGTTTAGACCCCTCACCCCGGCCCTCTCCCTCAGGGGGCGAGGGAGTCCTGAATCCGAATAGATTTTTTCAGTCTCAAGCTCCGGCCTTTAGGCCGGGATGTTATGACCTCTGCTCAGCGTGATCGAACAGATGCATCTGATGGAAGAAGCCATGCACACTGAGCGGTTGGTGCGCTTCGTCGTGGTGTGGCGGGAACAGGATGGCGCTCGCCACCGCACCCACCAGGCAGGCAATGCCGCAAATCGCGAAAGCCAATGGAAAGTTACCGCTGTCGCCGAGCATCCCTCCAAGAATGGGGAACAGGATACCGCCTACCCCATAGGAGAGAAACACATAAGGGTAGTTTTGGCCAATCGTGCGGTTACCAAACTCATCGGCGGTGAGTGCTGGAAACAATGCAAAGTTGCCACCGAAATTAAATCCAATCAGGGTCGAACCCAGATAGAGCAGGTACTCGTGCCCCGCCATGCCGGTAAACGCCAGCAGGATCAACCCTTGGCTACCGGCCATGAGGACGACCGAGCGTTTGCGGCCGAGACGGTCGCTCAATATGCCCCAAACGATCCGGCCAATGCCGTTGGCCAGGCTGAAGAACACCGCCATCGCGGTGCCAGCGATGGCGCTCGCCTCGACCGCACCGTAACCTGCAGCCTGTAAGGCCTCCATCGGGTAAAGTTTCATTAGGCCAATGGACATCAACCCGCCCCCGGCACTCACTACAAAGGTGAGAAAGATCAGATAAAACTGCGGGGTACGGAGCATCTCAACAGGCGTGAAGTCCTCACCGCCAGCCCCGGAGCGTCGGACGGGCGGCGCATAGCCGGGTGGACGCCAGCCAGAGGGTGGCATCCGCATCCACCGGCTGCCAATCAGCACCAGAGTGGCGAAGATCACGCCGTAGACGACGAAGGTATGGGCCAGGCCGATGGAGACGAGCAGGTTGCCCCACTCACCGGCGAGTTTGACCCAGGCCATTGCCCCAAAGCCGAAGCCCGCTACCGCCAAGCCGGTAATCATCCCCTTGTGGTCGGGAAACCAATTCATGCCCACCGCGATTGGAACCACATAGCCTAGTCCGATACCGATCCCGCCGATCAGGCCGACGCCCATCAGAACCAGCCAGAAATGGCTGCCACCCGTCAGGCCTGCCAGAATATAGCCCAATCCCAAGGTCAGCCCGCTGGTCACCGCCAGAGTGCGCGATCCCCAGGTCTTCAGCGCACGTCCTGCGAACACCATGACTAGCGCAAAGCTGGCCAGCCCCACGGAAAACACCAGTTGGGTATCTAGTTTGCTCCAGCCCGCAGCCCTGAGTGCAGGGGTAAACACGGACC
>JBAXSA010000108.1:0-8665 GCA_037130945.1 Pseudomonadota bacterium
AGGAACCGGTGTCCAGAGCCCCCAGTAGTTGACCTTGGGCCTGCACATCCATATCGGCGACCTCGTCGAGAAACAAAGTCCCTCCCCGGGCCTGTTCCAGGCTACCGTAATGGACACGGCCACTCTCCTCGCTGCCAAAGAGTTCACGGGCCGAGTTATTCCGGACAATTGACGAAACCTCGAGATCCACGAAAGGCCGGCCACGCCGGGCGCTTTGACCGTGGAGATAACGGGCAAAGGTCTCGCGGCCGCTACCGGGTTCGCCCGTCATGAGTACCCAAGTGTCATGCTGGGCGATCCGCCTAATTTGTTCCCGCAGGCGCTGCGTCACCGAACTCTTGCCAACCGGTTCCAGTACTGAGGGAAGGCGTCGTTTAAGACCGACGTTTTCCTTGAGCAGCTTATCGGCCTCCAGGGCCCGTTCGATGGTCAGCAACAGCTTGGCCAGCGACAGCGGTTTCTCCAGGAAGTCATAGGCTCCCAGCCGGGTGGCTTCGACGGCGGTTTCCACGGTTCCATGTCCGGACATCATGATCACCGGGCAGGGCAGGCCGGAATCCTCGGCCCACTCCTTCAGCAGGGTGATGCCGTCAATGTCCGGCATCCAGATATCCAGCAGGATGAGATCCGGTTGCCGATCTCGCAAGGCGCGCCGGGCGGATTCGCCATTTTCCGCGACACCCACCTGATATTCCTCATCCTCGAGGATCTCTCGCACCGAGGAACGAATGTCTGGTTCGTCGTCTACGACCAGGATAAATGAACCGTTCATGGGGTAACCCCTTCTGTTGAATCGGCAGCGGCCTGAATCACCGGCAACCGCACTGTAATAACCGCACCGCCGATATCCGCATTGGCGGCCGTGATAATGCCACCATGATCCTCGACGATCTTCTTGACGATGGCGAGCCCTAGCCCTGTACCTTTGGACTTGGTGGTCACATAGGGCTCGAACAAGCGGCCACCCAGCTCTCCGGCCAAGCCTGGGCCGTTGTCGATGACCCGCAATTCCACGAAGGCCATGTCGATTTGCCCATGGTAAAGCGTTTCCACGCAAACGCACGGGTTTTCCACGCCAGACACCGCCTCCTGGGCATTTTTCACCAGATTATGGATGACCTGGCGTAGTTTAAGAGAATCTCCCCTAATCCAGACACCCGCCGCCTCCAGCCGCACTTCAAAACGCAGAGTTGATTTGACGCTGCTATACAACTCCAGGATATCGGCGATAAACGGGTCAATTTCCAGGGAGACCGTCTGTAGACGAGGTGCCTTGGCATAGTCGGAAAAGGCGTTGACCATCTCTTTCATCGCCTCGACCTGCTGCACGATCGTCCGGGTGGCCCGATCCAGCACCTCGGCGTCGTCTTCGGACATCGTCTTCAGATATTTGCGGCGCAACCGTTCGGCGGACAGCTGAATCGGTGTCAGCGGGTTCTTGATCTCGTGAGCCAGACGCCGCGCCACTTCCGCCCAGGCGGCCTCGCGCTGGGCCGTAATGGTGGTGGTGATGTCGTCGAATACCACCACCTGTTCCGTCTGGATAGCGCTACCCGAACGAAAAGGGGTATTGCGGCACATTAGAACCTGCTGACCCTCGGCACCCACCAGGGTGACCTCGAAACGCGATTCCCGGCCATCACACAGGTGATCCTGCAGGGACTCCACGAATTGTTGAAGCCGGGGGTGGGCGGCCAATATGGCTTCCAGATCTTGCCCCACCAAGACCGAGAGATTGGCCCGGAGAATTTGCACGGCGGCGGGATTGGCGGTTTGCAAGGTGCAATCCGTGCTGAAGGTCATAACGCCCGAGGAAAGCCGGCTGAGAACCGTCTCCAGATAGGCTCGCTGGGTTTCCACTTGAAAATGGCTGGCCACTTCGGCGTCCCGGGCCAGGGCGACCCGGCGGGTCATAATATTAAAGGATTCCACCAGAAATTTGAGTTCATCGCTACTGGGGGGAACCGGCAATTGCTTGTGGTATTCACCATTGGCCACGGCGCGGGTACCCCGGGCCAGATCGGCGATCGGTGCCACCAGCCGGCGGGCAAAATGAAAGGCCGCCAACAGGGTACTCAATAGGGTAAACAGCAGCACCAGTGACAACGTCAGGGAAAAACTGAATTTCAGGGAATCCCGGAGATACGACAGTTCTTTATAGCGATTGAAGGCATCTTCCAGCCGCGCCGACAGGCGTCCAATCTCCTGAGAGGTGGGAAAAAGGGCGTACAGCAGGAGGGATCGCCCCTTGGGATCCCTGACCAGCACCCGCAATCCCAGATCGTCGCCCTCGCGGGCCACCAGCTCGACATAATCCTCGCCGGCCTTGATGTGTTGAAAGAGTTCCGGACTGGGCCGTTCTGGCAACAGACGGGCCGGATTGTTTTCGCTAGTGGCCACGATATGACCGGAGAGATCGAAGACCGTCAGTTCGGTGGCCCCCGACTGGCGCTCCAATTGTTCCAGCGCCAGTGCCATGTGGGTCTCGGAATCCTCCTGGAAGTTCAGAAGGAGCTGGGCGGCGAATTTCAACAGCAGGCGCTCATTGAGGGCCAGGGAAGCCTTGTTGAGCTGTAGGGCATCGCGCATGGCGGCGTCGATTTGCACGTCGAACCAGCTATCGATGCCCTCTAGCAGGAACCCCAGGGAGTAGTAGTAAACAATCCCCAGTGGAATCACCGTCAGGGTGCCAAACAACAGCAACACCCGAGCGGTCAGGCGCGATCCCGAGGCTTGGCTGCGGTAGCGGGCAATCAAGCGGTAGAGGTTGACCAGATTGAGTCCGGCCAGAGCCAGCAGTCCCACCACCACGATGCCCAGCAACGGCACGAAGGCCCGGCTCAGTTCCGCCGAGTTGCCAATGGCATGGCTCATCAGATGGAGCGAGGCCAACAACAGGGATAGAAACGCCGCCGCTGGCCAGAATCCGGGCTGGCGCAGACGCCGGATCAGGGTATTAATGGCCATCGGTACCAGCCGCTATCCAGATTCCAGGCCGATTTCAGGTAGGCCAGCGGCCGCAGCGGGAGCGGCAGGGCATTGATGTCGAGTTGTGTGCGCAAGCGCACCTCATAGGCCTCCTGGGGATCGCCATCGGGCTGTGCGAGCAATTGCATGCCCTGCAGGCTCCCCAGGGCCGCCATGGCGGCGTCGCGGGTGGCGAAGTGGGATTTGGCACTGGTGGCGAAGTCCGTCACCTGATAAAGCTCCGAGAGGGTTTGGTAGCGAATCGCCCGCTTGATGACCAGGCGTGTCACCGGGATTTCCCATAGCCAGGCGTCATGCCGGCGAACCTGGATCTCTATCCCCACGGTGAGGGGCACCCCATTTTCCAGGGCTTCCAGGGCGGTATCCGAAAACCGGTAGTGCAACTGAGCATCGAGCCAATAGCCCACCTCGTTGTGACGGGTTTCGACCTCGATCTGGGAAAACCCGCTGGCCCACGCCAGACTGGCCCACAGTAAGATCCCCCATCCCAGCGAGTGTTTCACCCTCGTGAAACCTTGCGGAGTCTGGCATAGTAAAAACCGTCCATTCCCGCTTCGCCGGGCAGGATCTGGCGGCCAGCCCCAACAGCCCGGCCCCAGAGGGCCTCGATGGGCCAGGGCTGGGCCTCTGGCTGGCAGGCCAGGAAGGACTGGATGAGCCGCTCGTTTTCTTCCGGGAATACGGAACAGGTGGCGTAGAGCAGAACCCCGCCAGGTTTGAGGCAATCCCAGAGGGTCGCCAGCATCCGCGCCTGCCGTCCGGACAGGGTGGCGATGTCTTCGTGCCGCCGCAGAAACTTGATATCGGGATGGCGGCGAATCACCCCCGCCGCAGAGCAGGGGGCATCGAGCAAGATCCGGTCGAAGCCGCCCAAGCCCTTAGGCGCAGCCGCATCGCCGACGACCAGCTCAACGCCAGCCCCCAGACCGAGCCGCGTCAGCGTGTCTCTGACCCGCGCAAGACGCACCGGATCATGATCCAGCGCGGTCAGGGCCACCCCCAGCGGGGCACCTTCCAACAGGTGAGCGGTTTTGCCGCCGGGTGCCGCACAGGCATCCAGGATCCGCTGGCCCGCCTTCACCGCCAACAGGGGTGCCGCGAGTTGCGCCGCCTCGTCCTGAACCGACACCAGTCCCTCGGCAAAGCCTGGCAGACGCGACACCTCGAGCGGATGCACCAGCGTGACGCCCACCGGAGAATGAACACAAACGCGAACCTCGATGCCCTCGCGTTCCAGCTGTTCCAAATAGGCGTCACGACGGATGCGACGGTCATTGACCCGCAGTGTCATGGGCGGGCGGGCCTGGCTGCCCTGAAGAATACTCTGCCAGTCCCTGGGCCAGGCGCTCCGGAGGCTCGTCACCCACCAATCCGGAAAGGCCGCAGCAGGATCTCCGGGAAGATTTTTTTGCAGGGCCTCGCGCTCCCGCAACACCCGCCGCAGGATGCCGTTGACCAGTCCAGTGGCATGGGGGCTCCCGACGAGACGCGCCGCCTGAACCGTGGCATGGACGGCGGCGTGTTCGGCGACGCGGGTATGCAGGAGCTGATAAATCCCCACCCACAAAAGCGCCTGCAGCAACCGATCCCGATCTCGGGACAGCAGCGGGTGGGTCAGGCGTGCCGCCAAAATGGCTTCTAGGTGTCGCTGCTCGCGCAACACCCCGTACACCAGTTCGGCCAGGAAGGCCCGATCCCGGCTCTCCAAATGGGGACGCGGGATATCGAGCAGATCATTCAGGGAACGCCCAGCCCACATCACCTGGCTCACCAGGTGTGCCGCCTCGGCGCGGCAACCGGCCCCAGCGGTATCCTCGGATTCACAGCCCAAATTCTTCTCCCGTCAACGCCTGGGCGTTGAGAAAATCCGCTGCGGTGACACAACGCTTGCCGGGCCGTTGCAATTCCAGCACCTGCAAACGTCCCTCTCCCGTGGCGACTTCGATCCCCGCTGGCGAGGCCGCCACCACCTTGCCAGGCGGGGCATCGGCCGCAGTGTCCAGAGGAACGGCTCGCCAGACCCGTAAAATTTCGCCGCGCCACCGCGTGTGCGCCACCGGCCAGGGGTTGAAGGCCCGCACCTGACGATCCAGCTCGCGTGCCGGACGGTGCCAGTCGAGTGCGGCTTCCCCTTTGCTCAACTTACTGGCGTAGGTGGCGCAGGTGCTGTCCTGAACCTCTCCGGCCAGGGTGCCCTCGAGAATCGCCGGCAAACTGGCCAGCAGAGTCTCGGCACCGAGGGTCGCCAGGCGATCATGGAGGCTGCCCCCGGTCTCCCCGGGATTGATCGGGCAGGGTCGCCGGATAAACATCGGGCCGGTGTCCAGGCCTTTTTCCATCTGCATCAGGGTGATGCCGGTTTCGGTGTCACCCGCGAGCAGGGCGCGCTGAATAGGTGCCGCGCCGCGCCAGCGCGGAAGCAACGAGGCATGGATGTTGACACAACCCAGCCGTGGGGCTTCCAGCACCCGCAGCGGCAACAATAGACCATAGGCCGCCACGATCAGGAGATCCGCTCGTAGGTTTTCGAGCGCTATCAAGTCTTCCGAAGCCTTGAAGTGCTGGGGTTGAAAGACGGGAATGCCCTGTGCCATGGCCACCTGTTTGACGGGGCAGGCGGTGAGCTGAAGGCCTCGGCCGGCCGGCCGATCTGGCTGGGTATAGACGGCAATCACCGGATAACCGGTCGCCAGCAGGGCGGTAAGGCTAGCGGCGGCAAAGTCCGGTGTGCCAGCATAAACGATGCGAGGGGTGGCAGTCATAAATCAGAGGGCCCGCGACCTGTCCTGGGAGATAGCCCGGGTTCGGCTTTCCCGGCGTTCTTTTCGTTCTTTTTCCAGGCGCATCCGGATCCGCTGACGCTTGAAACTCGAGAGATAATCCACAAACAACTTTCCCTCCAGATGATCCAGTTCATGCTGGACACAGACGGCCAGCAGTCCGCCGGTTTCCCGCTCGAAGACCTGGCCTGCCAGATCCAGAGCGCGAAAACGAATCCACTCGGCACGACTCACCCTGTCGTAGATGCCCGGCACCGAGAGGCAGCCCTCTTCCCCTTCGCTGTCGCCACGGCGCTCGAGGATTTCGAGGTTGATCAAACACAGGGGCTGATCTTTCGTTTCGCTGATATCGATGACCACCACCCGCAGGGGTACACCGACCTGAATGGCGGCCAGGCCAATGCCGGGAGCGGCGTACATGGTTTCAGACATGTCGCCAGCCAGGCGCCGCACCGATTCGTCGAGGGATTCCACGGGACGGGCCCGTTCTCGCAGGCGGGGATCCGGGAAATGTAACACTTCAAGAGTTGCCATTGTGCTAAACCTATAGTGCAATGATAGGATTGTGCGCTAGCATGATGATCACACAGCAAAGGAGCCTTTAGAATACCGGTTTCGTTCAGTCGGGATACGGGTTCATGCGGCGCGAGTAGCGACGCCATGGCAAAAAATCCAGAGGGATCTTAATTACCAGATGACGAGAAACCGTCGGCGATCCAGTCTCGCCGGCCCTGCCCTGAAGGGGGTCATTATGCCTTGGAATGGCTGCTATCTGTCCATGATACGCCGTCTTGCCGCCACATTCGCGATGCTGGCCGTCAGTGCTGCGATGGCGGCACCCGCTGCGGGGCCGTCTGTGACCCAGCCGGTTTTTAACCCCGATCCTCCCGACCGGTATATCGTCAAGTCTGGCGACACCCTGTGGGATATCTCCGGCCGTTTCCTGCGAGATCCCTGGCGCTGGGAGACGCTATGGAAAAGTAATCCGCACATCCAGACCCCGAACCGGATCTATCCGGGCGACACCCTGATACTGGAGCGGGAAGCTGGGGGATCGGGATCGTCACCGGCCGCGCCGGCAGGTCTCCGGCTGGAACGCCGCGAAATCAAGTTAAGCCCCGAGGCTCATGCAAAACCCCTGGAAAAACCGGTCACTTTTATCCCGATCACGGCCATCCGGCCATTTTTGGAATACCCCCGCGTTCTCGATGAGGCCGAACTCCAAAGCAGTCCCTACGTCCTGACAACCCGCGGCGAGCATGTGGTGGGTAGCGTTGGCGACGACATCTATGTTCGCGGCATTGAAGACGACCAACCCGCGCTTTATGTGGTAGTGCGTGCTGGAAAACCCCTGGTCGACCCTGATTCCAACAGCACCTTGGGACATGAGGCGATTGATGTGGGATTGGCCCGGTGGGTGAGGGGGGGGGATCCGGCCAAGTTTACCCTGGTTCGCGCCCGGCGCGAGGTGGCCGTCGGCGACCGTTTGCTGCCAGCCCCCGAGGCCGAGGGGCTGGAACATTTCTGGCCACATCCCGCCATCCCGGGGCTGTCGGCACGGATCTTGTCGGTGGTAGATGGCGTGAATCAAATTGGCCGCTTCAATGTCGTGATTCTGAGCAAGGGTTCTGGCGACGAGTTGCGTCGTGGCGATGTCTTGATCATTCACCAGGGGGGCACGGCCATCCGCGATACGGTCGCCGGCGGCCTGGATGCCGATGTGATCCTGCCTTTGGAGCGGGCCGGCGAACTGATGGTGTTTCAGACCTTCGAGCACGTCAGTTTGGCCCTGGTGATGAAGGCGCAGTCGGTGCTGCACATCGGCGACACCGCGCAGTCCCCGGAGCCCTGAACCTGCTTTCCCCTCCTCTCCTCCCGAGACCGGTCGCTCGTTGAACAGCCAGCCGACACTGGCAGATTGGCTGGCCTTGGTGCGCACCCCAGGTATCGGCCCTCGCCGGGGCCGTCGCTTGTTGGCGCGTTTTGGCAATCCGGCCCTGGTGCGGGCGGCACCCTGGGGCGAATTGCGAGGTCTGGGACTGAGTGAGGCCGCACTCCAGGCTTTGACCGAACCGACCGGCCTTGAGGCGGATCTGGACTGGGCCTTGGAGCCCGATCAGACCCTCCTGCCCCTCACGGATCCTCGCTATCCCGCTCGGCTGCGGGATTTGCCGGATAGTCCTCTGTTGCTCTACGTCAAAGGGGATCCCGCCTGGCTCGCCTGGCCTCAAATAGCCGTGGTAGGATCTCGCAACCCCAGTTCCGCCGGTTGTCAGACTGCCCGCCAGTTTGGCCGGGCGCTGGCCGAGCGGGGGCTGGCCGTCACCAGCGGTCTGGCTACCGGAATTGACGGCTGTGCCCATGAGGGTGCGCTGGAAACGGGGGGCACCCTGGCGGTCATGGGCACGGGTCTTGACCGGGTCTATCCGTCCAGTCACCGGGCACTAGCCCATCGTATTGCCGGACAGGGGGCACTGGTATCGGAATTCGCCATTGGTACACCAGCCCGGCCGGAGAATTTTCCCCGTCGCAATCGCATCATCAGCGGCTTGTCATTAGGTGTGTTGGTGGTAGAAGCGGGGCTGCGCAGTGGCTCACTCATCACCGCCCGCCTGGCGGCCGAGCAGGGGCGAGAGGTGTTTGCCATTCCAGGATCCCTGTACAACCCATTGGCCACGGGTTGCCATGCACTCATCAAACAGGGGGCTAAACTGACCGAGGGGATTGATGATATTCTAGAAGAGATCGGTCCCTTGCTAGATCCCGCCGCAGTGGTCGCCCCCCACGTAACCGCTGGGGATGAAGCACTACTGGTGGGGTCGGCACGGGTGCTGTGGTTGGCCATTGGGTTTGATGCGATTTCCACCGATGAGTTGACGATACGTCTGGGAATGCCT
>JBAXSA010000109.1:0-8652 GCA_037130945.1 Pseudomonadota bacterium
GTTGCACATTACCGCGTGAATAGGCCGCCACCTTTGTGGCCAGCAGACTGAACAGTCCCGAACGGGCCAACATATTCACGATCAACGACATTCCGAAAATCAATGCCAACGTATCAAAATAAATGGCTTGCAGTGCGCCCTGCAGCGCATAAAAATCGAGCCACCAGCCCAGCAGGAGCATCAATACTGCACCTGCGACTGTGGCTTGGTTACGATCAACTTTTTCCGCCTCCACGAGAAGGAAAACAAGCGTGAACAGGGCCACACTCAAGGGCGCGGCGGCCATCATCAGGAAGGGGGCTCCGATCCAAGCCGTGAGGCCAACACACCCTGTCTCAGGAGGTAGTCCAACTCGGGCAGGGAACCGCTGACGGATTTGAAACGGACATTCACCTCGCCCAAGTGGGGAATGGATTCATACAAATTTCTCTCTACCACCTGGCTGATCTTTTTGGATTCGTAAATGGACAATTCTGGGTCGACGCCGATCACCAGAGAAACCCAGATTTCCTGTCCCACACGCCGGGTATGCACGGCCTCGACTTTTTTGACGCCTGGAATCAGTGAGGCACGGTCGCGAATCTTGGCCACCACCGCTTCCGGCGCGGCAACGTCCATGAGTCCTCGCACGGCATGGAGAAAGACCTCTCCCCCCATATAGCCGAGGTCAATACACTCACCTACGGCCACCAGGGTATCCAACCACGGCATATTGAGATAATGAGAACCGATAATGCCCACAGCAACGGCCATGGAAGCGATGGCATCCGATCTTTGATGCTGCGTGAGTACCGCAACCATGGGACTGTTGATCTGAAAGGCCACGCAGCGCGTGTACATGGCCAGCAAGACATTGGCTCCCGCTGCGAAAATGGCCGTCCACAAGGCAATCATGTGGGGTGCCTGATGGGCACCCTGAATCAATTTGCCGGCTTCAAAATAGAGAATGAGCCCTGTAATAAAAATCAGGGAGAGGCCGATGACCATTGAAAAAAGAAACTCGGCCTTCCCGTGTCCAAATTGATGCTCTTCATCAATCGGCTCCTTGGCAAACCTCAATCCCAGAATAATCAGGATCGAGGTGACGACGTCCTTTCCAGAATATAAGGCGTCCACCATCAGCGCATGGGAACCAGAGACAATCCCCACCACGACCTTCAGGATCGAAATGGCCAGATTGGCACCCAGGCCGATCCAGCCGACGGAGCGATAGCAGACGATGCACTTGGAATAGCTCATGACATCAATTTCTCGCCACGCTCTCTCTCGCGATCAGGGTTCGTCATGGCCCAAAACACGATCCCGGCTCTTGCGCCTAACAAGGATAGCCATGACAAAACCACCGATAAACGCCCCCACGATGATCAGAATCAGCGGCATCTTGACGGGTGACCCGAAGATCAGGTGTATTTCCACTTCCGGCATGTTTTGCGAGGCAAAAATCAGCAACAGCATCGCACCCACAATCGAACTGTAGGGTCTCGCCACCATTCTTCTCATGGGTGATGCCCACTCACGGTGGTCTTAAATGGACTCAGCCCACTTGCCAACCAGGGGAAACTTCCAGGCCCTCCCCAACATGACCGCAGCCAATCCCATAACGGACATGGCAAAACACAGGAGGCTGGAGATGCTAAAAAATAAACGTCCACCGGGTACCACCAGGGCGTAAAGGGCCAGAACTTCCCACATCCAGATCACAACGCCCTGGCGGGCATGGAAACGAACATAGTCGTCATCGTGGTTCAGCACGAGCGGAACCAGTGCCAGGATCCCCAAATAGCTCATACAGGCCATTATCTTGGATGACCAGCCGGGTTGGATTTGCACCATCTGTACATGACTCATGGCGATCTCTCTCTAATGGGTTGCGGAGGTAAAAACGGGAGAAGAGTGGAAAATCATGACTTGGTGGCCTTGTTGATCACCTGCCCGACCTGTTCCCAGTATTGGGGCGGTAATTCTGTTGCCAGTTTCAAGGCACCGGCCACACCACAAAAATCGGGGTCAGGAACCTGGCGCACGACGACGGTGCCATATTCCTTCATGCGGGTGGTCAGTTCGGTATCCAGACCCTGTATACGGGATCCCCCACCGGTCAGATAGATATTTTGCAAGGCTTCGTCCTGATCTTCGGGATCGAAGACCATGATCAGACTTTGCAGATGTTCGACGATATCGGCGACGATGGTTTCACAGGCAGTCCTGATTTCTTTCGTCAGATTGATCATCGCCGGTTTGCCAGACATTCGCATGCTGACCATTTTTTCTTCCTTGGATTCACCCACGAAAGCGTATTTTTCCTTGATCTTGCGGGCGAGATTGGCGGTCATCTGCACATCGGGGTAGTTTTCCTTGACCAAATTTTCCAGAACCAAATCGATATAATTACCCGCTTTCAGAATAGTGACCTGCTCCTCGCCACTGGGGATGGTGCCCCTCATGGCGCAGATATCGGTGGTGCCGCCGCCGATGTCGATAATAATGGCGTTATTCAGTGCGCCAATTTCATAAGCCGCCATGAAGGGTTCCGAGACCACCATGGAAAAATCGAGTAGTTCCTGGGTAATTCTCAAAAGCTGGCTCTTATTAAACAGGGAAGCCCGGGCGGGGACGCCCAACACCCCGTAAATTTGGTCACCAGGTTGAGGATTGGCCAAGCCGATCACATGCTTGATCAGGAGGGTGGCCGCATCGGTGGCCTGGTCGTTGGCCTCTTTGAGAACCCCATCCTCCAGGGGATATTGAATATCCAGATAGGAATGTCTCTTCAAGGCTTCCTCGCCAATCATGAAGGCATGATGCATCAATTTCACGCCAATAATATCCTTGGGATAGCCCACCACGGAGCGAACCTCCGCACGGGTTCCCCGGTTCGACATCACCATGGTGCGAGACGTCCCCAAGTCAATTCCAAGCAGCAATGGCGTATTTTGAGAACCGATTTTGTTCATCTTGTTCATTCTGTGGTCTCTCTTTCGTGTGTACCGGTAGGCATTAAACTTAGGAATCTGACTGAGAGGTTCGTGACGAGGCTGTGGATTCTTTCACGGATTCCTCCGGGCGACTGGGAGATTTAACGGAATGGATCACGGCACCTACCGCCTCGACCACAGGCATCGTCACCACACCGATGGTACCGACTACGATGTTGCCACCACCTTTGACGATCTCCCCGGCACCGCTGAACACGCCCCGCACGCCCCTGACCATTTTGTCGGCCATCTGTGTCGTTCCCGACGCTTGGGAGGTTGGGTCAGGCGCGACGGCCTGTTTGACACCACCACCCAGCGCACGGGCGAGGGTCACCACACCACCGACCATGTCACCGAGGATGTTATAGATGCCAGTACCCAAGGACTCCACGGGAACTTGCCCGCTACTCCCCACGCTGGGACGTTGCCTGACACTTGCACGCCGTGGCGGAGATGCCGGCTTTTGCGGTGTACCCGGTTTTTGTTGCGGTTCCTCCGCTTCTTCAGGCAGTGGTTCTTCGCCTTTGAGTTGTCTCAGATAGGCCTCGTTGATACGCGTTTGTGTAGCGGATCGAATCTCCGCTTTATGGCGTAAAGAGCCCGCAGAAGGACGGAGTGGTGGTGGCATTAAAGTACCTGGATGTGGTACTTCCTCTGGACTGGAGGGGGAGGGTGCGGTTTCCGCAGGTACCGGTACCGCGACATCCGCCACTTCTGCCGGCTGGCTGGTGACAGTGGTTTCCACGGCGACGACTTCTACCTTGTCGCCACCTTTTGTCATGGCAATTAGCGGTGTGAACCCTTCTCCAGTCGCAGCAGATTCCATTGCGGTTGTCGTAGTCTCCGGTTTTTTTCCGTTCACGGATTTTTCCGCAGCGGCAACCTGTTCCAATCGGGCACGTATCGCGGTTTTGTCCTCGACCTCCTTGGCGGCCGCATCACGAATAGATCTCAACATCCGCTCTTTTTCGGCTGCCGTCACAAAAGATTCCCTGGCCGGAGGCGCGGATGCCGGAACCTCCTTGGTTTCCTCGGAAATCGTCGTTGGCAGGACTGTGGCCACTGGGGCGGGAGAGGCGGTTTCCGATTTCGTCGTGCTGGGGTCTGCCGCCGGCGTGGTGGCCATGATAGGGACTACGACCTCATCCTTTTTACTGCTCGTGGGTTGAATGGTGACGACTTCTGCCTTGTCGCCCTCTTTTGTCATGACGACCGTCGATGTGGGGACATCCCCCGTGGCGGATCCCACTACGGTTGCTACCGCTTCCGATTTTTTCTCATCCGCTGGTTTTTCCGCAGCAGGAATCTGTTCCAACTGGGCACGCGACACCTTGTCGTCCTCAATTTTTTTGGCGGCGGCATCGCGCATGGCCTTCAACATCCGTTCTTTTTCCGGCGTTGCCAAAAAAGATTCCTTGGGCGAAGAGGCAGATGCCATAATCGCCTTCACACTCTCGGAGACAGTCGTCGGCACCGTTGGGGAGACTGGGGCGGAAGAGGGGATTTCCAAAGTTTTTATCGTGCTGGGGTCTGGCGACGGTACAGAAGCCACTTCCGGTATGGTGACACCCCCTGTGGTAGGTTCGACTGCCGCTACTCGGGCATACGACGCCTCGCCGTCTTCGCCCATCTTGGCGGCCGCATCGCGGAATGCCCGCAGCTTCCGTTCCTTTTCAGACGCCGCTGTAGATCCCTTGGGCGTGGAGGCGGATGCCATAACCGCCTTCACGCTCTCGGAAATCGTTGTCGGCACTGTTGGGGACACCGGGGAGGAAGTGGGGGAGGGGGATTCCGCGTCTTTCATTGCGCCTTGCCCTTCCGGCGGCATGGCGACTGTCGCTGGCGTCAGCTCTGGCGTCTTGAGATCCCCTGATTTTGCCGCCATCCCGAGATCCTGTCCCTGGGCGGGCGCATCACTTGCGAGCCCCTCTGTCTTGTTTTCCGATTTATTTTCGTCTGCAACAGGCGCGGCTTTCAGTTTGTCATTCAGCTGCTGCTGCAAAACCACATCCAGCCCTTTCTCCACCGGCGTACTCTCCGGCAAAGACTCCGGCTTTGACGGATTCTTCGTAGACTCTCGTGAAAATTTTCGCGAAGAACTGTCTGGGAAAGGGGATTTGTCATCTTTGTTCATGAGCGCTTCTCGTATTTTCGGTTTACCGTCGGGGTCACTACTGCAACTTATTTCAGGGTCATCAACAGACGTTGGCCACCCCGTTCTACATCCAGAAGGATAGTCTTGGCCTGATTAGTGGCCGTAATGGCCTTGTCAAGCTCCACATTGGAGGAAACTGGCAGGCTGTTAATCGCCAGAATCAAATCCTTGGCCTTCAGCCCCGCCACATCGGCGGGCAAGCCTGGATCCGTTTCCTGAACCACCGTCCCCGCCTTGCCCTTCAAGGTGGGATCCTTGGTGAGCATGGCTACGGTAACGGGCTGTAACTCCATACCTAGCCACTCAAATTCGGTTTTGACAGGAGCTGGTTGAGGAATCGCCGCTTTGTTGGGAAGCGTTTTTCCGGTCGCCGGATTCCCCGCTTCAGGAGCCGGTGGCTGCTGCGTGATGGCCACCACAGGTGTGCAAGGATAGCTAGGCTGGAATGCGGTTCCTGGCGTGAAAATCGGTTGTGCCATGGCCGCTGTGGGAGTGCAGGGGTAGGCGGGCTGAAACGGGGAAACTGGTGTGGCGACAATCGGTTGCGCCACGGCTGCTGCGGATGCCGCCAGCGTGATGGAGAGTTCCCGGCGTTCCCGATTGCGCATGATCGCCAGGCGAACCCGCTCCCCGGCGGAGGTGCCGGCCAGCAGCGTCTGAAGTTCTTCCGGCGTGCGTACCCAGCGACCGTTCAGTTTGAAGATGATATCGCCTCCCGCCAATCCGCCCTGTTCGGATGGCGAACCCGGATCCGTCCGCACCACAAATACGCCTCCTGCGGAGGGCGGTCTAAAGCGCTGGATCAGATAAGTATCCAGAGGCTTGAAGGTGGCTCCGAGGGCATTATCCGAGGAGGGGAAAGCGGCATTGCGGCCAATCGCACCACCCATCAGGGGGGTGGATATCCCTGGCTGGGCGTATTGAGCCACCAGTTGGCCGGTTCTGATGATCAGATGACAATTCTCGCAGGCTCCCCGATCCCCGTGTGGGGCAATGGAATTTGCCGGGATGGGCGGTGGGGTGACGCGCGCCGCTACAGGCTGAGGCAACAGAGGGGCATTGATCCCTCTCCCCATCTCCGGCAGCAGGATCACCTCACCGAGAAAATCCCGCACGGTATTCACCGGCAC
Source organism: Pseudomonadota bacterium (assembly GCA_037130945.1). Classification (GTDB taxonomy): domain Bacteria; phylum Pseudomonadota; class Gammaproteobacteria; order Chromatiales; family Chromatiaceae; genus JBAXSA01. The sequence goes on from JBAXSA010000109.1 coordinate 6,261, forward strand.
CGCGAAACCCACCCCCGAAAAGGCCTGGGTGGGAGAATAGATGGCGGTATTGATGCCCACCACATGCCCGCTGGCGGAGACCATCGGTCCCCCGGAGTTTCCCTGATTGATGGCAGCATCCGTTTGAATCAGATTGCTGTGGATGATCCCTTCAATGGTCACGGCCTTGCGTAGCCCCGACACAATCCCCTTGCTCACGGTCTGATCCAGGCCAAAGGGACAGCCCACGGTGATGACGGGCTCACCGACCTGTAACCCATCGCTATTGCCCAAGGGTGCCACGGGCAGGGGCTGCGCCGTTTTAATCTTCAACAACACCAGATCGCGGGCCGCATCCTGCTGCATCACTTCGGCGGGATAGCGCTGATTACCCAAGGAACCGAACACCGTCACAAAAACATTTTTTGAGTTTTCCACCACATGATAGTTGGAGACAATATAGCCATCCGCTGTCACGATGACGCCCGACCCAATGCTTTCCAGAGCCACCCCCGAAAAAGGACTGGCAAATTTCAGAGCCCCTTCTCCGTTGGGTGGCTGGGTGGCCGCAGCAGGCACAGAATTGGGCTTGGAAGCCATTGTGCTGTTCTGGGTAGAGACATTGACAACGGTGGGCAGGATATTGCGAACCACCGTCATGAAAGAGTTTTCTCCAGCCATCGGGGTAGCCATCACGGCGGCTGGCCAGGCGACGGGCGCTGCGGTAATTCCCGGCGGGGTCAATGGCAGATCGCTCTTCGCGGGAGACCGGTCTGCCCCACGCGACTCGGCCCCTCCAAACTGCGGAAGCAGGATTTCGTGCGCATCGAAGCCAATTTCGTCCAGAAAATAGTTGAGGTACCAATAACTGCCCACCAGCGTGAGGAAGGCCATCAGGCCAATCCAGTACAGGTACTTGCGCATCTCCAAACCGCACTCAACTTGTTTGAAAAACATGGTGCAATCACTCGTCAGTGGGTGAAGAACTGTCCGTCATTTCGGAATCCGAGTCTCCGGGAGTGGCCTCGCGCATTTTGGTGACGCCCGCACCCAGTGCCACTAATCCCAGAACAACCGCCAAGAGGGGTACCAACCCGCGAAGAACCTCCACCAGTGACCACCACCACGCAGAGATTCCCCATAGTCCCAGGGACAAACAGACTAAGCCAAATATGATTGTAGCCACCAACCTCTCCCGTTTTTCAAACACGTTTTAGGGACGGAAGATCGACAAATCGAACGCTTCCGCCAGAAGATTTAATTTCAGTTTCGCCCGCATTGTCACGAGTCTTTTTCATGACCAGCAACGCATACCCAAAGGTTAACAGGTTGGCGATCCCCACCAGGGTAAAGGGGGCTGTTGGCCCTATCCAGTCGAAGAGTACGCCGCCGACTTGCAAGAAAAAAATGACACCCACACAGCCTACTGTGTTAAAAACGCCCAGCACCGTGCCCCGAATATCCTGGGGAGCCAGATCTATCACCACGATTTGCGATGCCAAAAGAGAGCCCGCCTGCCCAATGCCGACCAGCGAGAGCGGCACCAGGATCCACCAGCTGAGCGGGTTGAGGATGAGCCCCAAGGCGGCGAAACCACAGCCTGTCAAGAGGAGCGCCAAGGCCATGGCCATCACCGCCCCCAGGCTCTCGATAAACCTCCCCCAAAAGGGAATGGAGATCAACACCACTCCCCCCATGAAACCAATCGCCATCCCCGCCTGAGAGGCGGCCTGGACATGACCCATATCCGGAACCAGATCGGCAAAGTAGATGAACCAGGTCATCAGAAATAGACCCACCACCACCATGTCGTTGCGCGAGGTAAAGGCCGCCATAAAACTCAACGAAAGATTCCTGTTCCGCTTGATGAGTTTCCATAGATGGCGCAAAGGAAATTCCGGCCTTTTCTTTTTGGGTAGAGGCACCTCCACCAGCAAATTCCGGCCGAGCCATGCACCCACAAAGGCAATGGCGGCAATCAACAACATGAGGGTTTTCAAACCCATATGGTTGGGAAGCTGCATGAAAACCGCGTAAACCAGACTAATGCCAAAGGCCATCATAAAGCCGACATTAGTCACCAATTTGGCGGGTTCCCTGGGGTTGCCATAATCCCCTGCGAGGGTGACCACCTGAGGCCAGATCAAGGTGGTACCCAGCGACATCAAAATGCGGACGACATAGAACACCAACAAGGCACTTAACCCCAGCGCCAGGGCGATCTCTTGGTCGAAAGGGGCGAACAATGCCATCAGTCCGGTGAATAGAAATCCATAGACCAGCAGGGAGACCCGTCCTATCCGGTCGGAGAGGTAGCCCAGATATCCCACCAGGATCAAATCCAGCACCTCGGAAATAACCTGGATATTGGCATTGACAAAACCCGCGTTCTTGCGCTCCAACCCCAGGACTT
>JBAXSA010000110.1:0-8575 GCA_037130945.1 Pseudomonadota bacterium
ACGGACACCGAGCGCTACCGCCTACTGCGGGCGTTGCTGACCGAGGGTTTTGCGGTGTGCGAGTTCGGGCCCAGCCGGGAAACCCTGCAAGACACCTACCTCACACGTCTCCGCGAGGTGCAAAAAACCGATGAATAATCCGGAATTTCTCCGTAATCTTTGGTTGGAATTTTCCCTCCACCGTCTCGTGGCCGTTCCTTTGGGATTGGGGTTGACACTCTGGATGGCGAGCATCACGGGCGGCCAGGCGGCGGGCATGGGCTATATGGCCGCCATATTGTTCGTGGCCTTTACCCTGGTCGGCGGCACCAAGCTGACCGCCGAGGGATTGTTCCGGGAGGTCGACGAGCGAACCTGGGACTGGCAGCGGCTCTCCGGGCTGTCCCCCTGGTCGATGACCTGGGGAAAACTGCTGGGAGGGCCCATATTCACCTGGTATGCGGGTCTTTGGTGTCTGCTGGCCTTCGCCCTATCCCGCTGGTCTGAACTGGGGCCGGAGAAAACCTGGCAATGGCTGGCACTGATGGTGGTGGGGGCGGTCTTGAGCCATGCTCTGGCGTTCCTGTTTGCGTTGCTGGTCACCCGCCGCCAGCGAGAACCCGCCCACCGCCGCCGGACTCTGGGTACCATCATCCTGGCGCTTTTGATGGGCATCTATACCTACCCGCTGGCGGTTCTCCTGAAAAAAGGTTTCCACTGGTATGACCAATATGTCCCCTTCCTGGATTTTGTGCTGGGATCGGTCGTAGTCCTCGCAGTCTGGGCGATCCTGGGGGGATACCGGTTGATTCGGGAAGAACTCCAATACCGCGACACCCCTTGGGTGTGGCTGACTTTTTTGGGCTTTGCCGCTATCTACGCGGCGGGTTTCGTACCCGGCGGAGAAGACAGCCAAGCCGGGCGGCTGTGGGTGGTCTTTGCGCTGATGCTCAGCCTGACCTGGATCACGGCACTCAGCGAACCCAAGGATCCGTCGACCTGGAAACGGCTCTTCGCAGCACTGGCAACGCGATCCACAGGGCGAATCATCGAACATCTGCCCTGTTGGTTTTTAACCTATCTGACTCTGGCGGGCGTGACGTTGGGTTTGATGATGAGCCCGCTGTCTCATTGGCAACTCGATCTGGGGCACGGCATGGAGACCCATTGGGAACTCGGAATCTTCCTGTTTGTCACCCGGGATTTGCTGTTGCTTCTGTTGCTCAGTCTTGGTCAAGGTGCTGCCCGATGGCGCTCCGAGATCGCCACCCTGGCTTACCTGATGATTTTATATGGGGTGGTGCCAGGTATCCTCCACCAGCTACCCAATCTTAGCTTTTTAACGGCACTGTTTTGGCCCCTCCCCCATAAAAATCTGGCATGGTTGATTCTGCCGCCGCTGGCGCAATCGGCGGGACTTGTGGCGGTACTAATTTTCTCGTGGCGTAGGCGGGCAAACCAGCCCGTTGGTACTGTCCGACAGAAAACACGGATGTCCCAGACGCCACCCTAGCGCACCCTCAAACCACGGCGATCAATGGGCAGACTGCTTGGCTTGTGCCTTCTCCATCATCGGCTGGAGTTCGCCTTTGGCGTGAAGCTCCAGGGTAATGTCACAACCACCGATCAGCTCTCCGTCGATAAAAATCTGCGGGAAGGTCGGCCAATCGGCAAAACGGGGCAGATGCTCAAAAATTTCCGGGTCGGCCAGCACATTGACAGGGACAAATGGCACCCCGCAGGCCTTGAGTGCCGCCGCCGCCCGCATGGAAAACCCGCATTGGGGAAATTGCGGTGTGCCCTTCATGAAAATGACCACCGGATGGCCTTCTACCTGCTGGCGAATACGTTCCAAAACATCCATCGTAAAACCGCATTGATCTGATTTAAGCTGATTAAGCGGATGAACTAGGCCAAGAGATTACCCGGTCTTGCGTCTCCATGCGATACCCTGGCCACACGGCGGAATCTAAAACCCTGTCTCTCCGCGTTGGAGACACACCAATCCCTCGATTGGGTTTGACATCCCACTGTCAAAAACAGGAAAATGGCGAGTTTTCATAATCCCTAGTCAGCCCGGAGGAACCCTTGGCCAATACTGCTCAAGCTCGTAAGCGCGCCATCCAGTCCGAAAAGCGCCGTGCCCGCAATGCACCTCAGCGTAGCGAAGTGCGCACCTATATCAAAAAAGTCGTCCGGTTGGTGGAGGCCAAGGACAAAGAAGGCGCTTCGGCTGCGTACAAGGCGGCGGTGCCTGTCATCGACCGTATGGCAGACAAAGGTATCATTCACAAGAACAAGGCAGCCCGGCACAAAAGCCGTTTGAATGCCAAAATCAAGGCACTGGCTCAAGCCTGAACCGGTTTTTTGCCCTGACCAGCCAGCATCCCGCTTAGGACTGCGCCTGAAAGCGGGACAGGCTGTCGAGTAGTTGCTGGGTCTTGCTCAGCAACTGTCCGGTTTGGTTGCGGCGATCCTTGAGGTCGCGTTCAAAGGCGGTGCGCACGCTGTCGCCAATTTGTTGCAGCACGTTCAGTTGTTCGCCCAGATTGGCGCGCAGACGCTGTTCCAGATCGGCCAGGCTGTCCGCCAAGGCGGCAAGGCACTGTTTTTGTAGCCGGTCGCGGTTTCTGGCAAACAAACCGTAACCCACCCCCACATACCCCATGCCACCCAGTATCAGCCCAGTGATCAGGCCGCTGGTATAGAGACCGAGCGTCAGCAATATCAGTGCCGCCAGCCCCTGAACCACCCGGTAGAACCACAACAGACGGTTGATGGGGCCGAGCGCCGTGCGTGGTTGTATCGCCTCCTCGGGGCGGAGATCATCCAGTGCCGCCAGACGCTGGCGGAGTTCATTCAGGGTCTGTTCACGCCGACGGCTCATGGCATCCTCGCCCGGCTTCTTGAGGTGTTTAGGGCGATTCGCCAGCACCTCCAGCATTTGCTTGGCAAGCGTCTTGGCACGCTGGTGCAGCTCCGAAAAATAGCGCAGCTGGGCCTGATAAATAACGTTGTTGATGTCCTGTTGAACATGCCCGAAGAATTCCGCCAGCCATTGGCGCACCTCGCGCCCGCCGACCAGGGCGTTTTTGAAGACATCGAGCTTGTCGAGCAGTGACAATTGATTCTGAAATCGCTTGCCCAAGCGTTTGCTGGCCTCTTCGACCCGTTGCCGGCAAACTTCCAGAATGATCGCCACCTGTTTTTCCACCTCTGCTTCGGTTTGTAGATTGAGTGACAGCCCTTGCAGCTTACCGAGCAGCATCTCGTCATGCTGATTGAGTTTTTCGTGGTTTTTTAGCAGCGTCTCAAGGCCCTTGGCAAAGCGTGTCAAGTTCTGCAACAGGGACTGCGCCTTGGTAAACTGGCGGCCTTCCACCACCTCGTGACGCAGGTAATCGCGCAGCGCGCCAAGACCCGTGCCAGTCTTGACCGATACCGCGAAGATGGTGGGTGTCTCGATGCCCCGTTCGACAAGCTGCTCGCGGATGTGATCAAGCGTGCGTTTGCGCTGTTCACTCGGAATCAGGTCGCACTGTTGCAAAACAAACAGGACATTGCGCTGCCAGTCGTTCCGGATGAAATGTAAAAAATCCCAGGCGCTGCCGGTATAGGGATTCTTGGCAAAGAAGACAAACAGCACCAGATCGCTTTGCGGAATATAGTTTTCCGTGATGATCTGGTGATCCCGGATAATCGAGTTGGTGCCAGGGGTATCGACAATGGCGATCTGTTTGAGAATGGGGTGCGGCAGGTACAGGCGTTCCTCGAATTCAGAGACCTCGACCCGTTGTTCTTCCTCGCCAAAGTTGATCTCCTGCACCTTGGCCGTGCAGGGGGCACTGTCCACCGCGCACACCTTCACCTCGAGCAAGGCATTGATGAGACTGCTTTTGCCGGATTTCACCTCGCCCACAATAACGAACAGGAAGGGTTTGAGGGCTCCTGTGGATAACTGGTCGATCTCGACCGTCAGGGCCGGATCGGCCACCACCGTGGCCAGCGACTGACCTTGCCGGATCAGACCCAAGAGCTGTTCCTGTTGCTGGCTGATGGCGTTGGGCACAAGGTTTCGATCAAACAAGGATTTGGCAAGGCTTATCATGTGGGTGTCTATCAAAATTCAAATAATCGTGCGAAAGCAACAGGGTTAACAGGGTCTGGCGGGTGCCAAGTTAGGGTAACACGAGCCCTCTGGAAGTCGGTGGCTTAGTCATCGGTCGTCATCGGGGCCGTCTCATCATCCTGTGCTGCGGCTAGCCAGGCCTCGCCCCGAAAATCCTTGACTGCTGCGCGCAAACCCTGCGCCAATTGTTGCAGATGCTGGATTTCTTCGCGATGTCGTGCAAGATCCCGTTCATAGGCCTCGAGGGTCTGCACCAGAGCCTGCTGATGCCGGGTGGGATGCGTCAGCAAAATCCGGGTCAGGCGCTGCTCCAGAAACCTGAGACCACGATCCAGTGCCCGGTGAGACTCGCAATGGATCCATGTCTGACGCCGTCCCGTCACGGCCTGTCCCATGCCCCAATAGGCCGCGACTCCCCCCAACACCCCGATCAGGATCCCCCCCACCGCAAACCCGAACCACAAACCACTCAGACCCGCCGACGACTGCATCAGCGAGTAGTAAACCGGTGGCTCCCCCGGGGCCAGCGTGGCCGGCATGAGGAGGGATGTCATCAGGTCTTCGCTCTCCAGCGTATCCAGGCCATCCAGGGCATCCCGTTGCTGGCGGAGGCTGGCGATGTAGAGATCTCGCCACGGGGCCGCCGCCGGTTCCCTCTGTATTGCCAAATCACCGGGCAAGGCCTCCAGCGCCGCTAGGATGGGTAGCAGACGCAAGCGCAACTGGCGGTTGAGATCCAGGCGGTACCGTTGGGCCTGGAAGATGTGCCGGTTCAGCTCGGCATGCCAGTGGACAAACTGATCTACGGACTGCAAAGGCCGCCCCCAGGACTGACTGAGGTGATGCCAGTGTAACGCCACCTGCTTCACGGCGGGTTGCAGAGGCACTAGCCAGGGTAGGCGGGTCAGTGCGAAATCCCACGGGGTATTTTTTTTTGATCCTTTTTTTGATCCAGCCGCTTCACCTTCAGACACACTCACCCCTTCCCCTGCCAGCCAGGCACGCGCCGCATCCACCCCTTCACCCGCCTGGGCCAGCAGCGTCTGGTATTCCTGCCGGGCCTGTGCTGTGAGGTCAAGCAATGTCCGCCGCAACTCGCCCAATGGCACCTCGTCATCTTCAATCAAGCGCTGCCGGTCTTGCAGGCGGTTACCAAAACGCCGCAAAAAATGGAGCAGGTTGTTGGCCAATGAGACGCTCTTGTTAAATTGACGCCCCTTGACCACATGGCTTCGCAGGTAGCCCGTCAACGTCTTGAGGCCGGCTCCGGTCAGAACCGACACCGGGAATATCCGTGGCTCGGTGATGTTCTCGCGGGCTAGCTGCTGTACCACCCGTGCCTCTGTCCGTTCCAGTTCGCCGTCCTCCAGCAGGTCGCATTGTTGCAGCACAAACAGGACGTTACGCTGCCAGTCATGGTGAATGCTGCGTAAAAAATCCCAGGCGCTGCCGGTGTAGGGGTTTTTGGCAAAAAACACAAATAGCACCAAGTCGCTTTGCGGCAAATAGCCTTCGGTGATGACCTGATGCTGATGGACAATGGCGTTGGTGCCGGGGGTGTCGACAATAGCGATGTGCTGGAGGATAGGATGCGGCAGGTTCAGACGTTCCTCGAACTCCGAGACCGCGATTCGCTGCGCCGTCTCGCCATAGTGAATTTCCTGCACCTTGATAGTACAGGGCAGGCTATCTACGGCGCACACCGGCGCTTCGAGCAAGGCGTTGACCAGACTGCTCTTGCCCGATTTCACCTCGCCCACCACCACAAACAGGAAAGGTTTGAGGGCGCTGATCGAGAGCTGGTCGACCTCAGCGATCAGGGCCGGATCGTTCAAGGACTTGGCCAGTGCCTGCCCCTGTTGAATCAGAGCCCGGATCCGCTCGCGATCCTGAAGAAACTGGCCGGGTGCTACGGCAGGCGTTGGGGGTGGCCTTGACATACACGACCTCTCGACGGTTTTTTTGAACCTTAAAAATCCAGCCCCGCCACGGCAGCGGTGATAAAGGGTTGGCTAATGCTAAAATGCCCTCCCTATATCTTATACCTTAATCTTTTCGAGCCGCCCATGACTGTTCGCACCCGTTTTGCCCCCAGCCCCACCGGTTATCTGCATGTGGGAGGCGCACGGACGGCCTTGTTTTCCTGGCTGTATGCCCGGCATCACGGCGGGACTTTCGTGCTGCGCATCGAAGATACCGACCTGGAGCGTTCCACCCCCGAGGCCGTCCATGCCATTCTCGAAGGCATGGCCTGGCTCGGCCTGGATTATGACGAAGGCCCTTTTTACCAGACCCACCGTTTTGACCGCTACCGGGAAGTGGCTGAAGGGCTGATTCGATCTGGCCACGCCTATCGTTGCTATTGCTCCAGGGAGCGCCTGGAGACGCTTCGCGCCGAACAGATGGCTCGCAAGGAAAAGCCCCGCTACGACCGCCATTGCCTGGGCCGGGCCGACACCCCGGCAACGCCGTCCGTCGTGCGCTTTCTCACGCCCGCCGAGGGCCAGGTGGTGGTCGACGACCAGATTCACGGCCTGGTGACCTTCGACAACCGCGAGCTGGATGACTTGGTGATCCTCCGTCCCGATGGCAGCCCCACCTATAATTTCACGGTGGTGGTGGATGATGTGGACATGCGCATCAGCCATGTCATTCGCGGCGACGATCACCTCAATAACACGCCCCGCCAGATTCACCTGTACCAGGCTCTGGGCGTGACCTCGCCAGTCTTTGCCCATGTGCCGATGATCCACGGTGCCGATGGTGCCAAATTATCCAAGCGTCATGGGGCGGTGAGCGTGGTGGCTTACCGGGACGAGGGCATCCTGCCGGAAGCGTTGCTCAACCAGTTGGTTCGCCTGGGGTGGTCGCATGGCGATCAGGAGATATTCTCTCTCGACGAGATGGCCGCGTTGTTCGACCTATCTGCAGTCAACGCATCGGCTTCGGTGTTCAATACCGACAAGCTGTTGTGGCTCAACCAGCATTATCTGCAAACCGGCGAGCCCGCCCGGATCGCACGCCTTCTGAGTCCCCACCTCGGCCGGCTGGGTATAGATCTCTCCCAAGGCCCTAATCTGGTTGATGTTATCACGGCCCAACAGGGCCGCGCCAAGACCCTGGTCGAGCTGGCCGGGATCAGTGCCTTTTTCTACCAGGATTTTGAGGGCTATGATGAAGCATCGGCCAAAAAGCACCTCAAAGCCGCTGCCCGGAAACCCCTCACAGCCATTGCCACGGCGCTGAGAACATTGGACGAGTGGACGCCGGAAGCCATTCACCAGGCGGTTTCGGCCATCTCGGAACAGCTTGGCGTCAAGATGGGGCAGGTCGCGCAACCGCTGCGGGTCGCCGTGACAGGCCGCGCCGCCTCGCCTGGCATCGATGTCACCCTGTGGCTGGTGGGCCGGGAGGCAAGCTTGCGGCGGATTGACCGGACATTGGAGACTATTCTGGCGGAGGTTTGAATTCAATGCTGTTGACTTAAACCACATTGCGTAAGGCTCATAATGTGGCCAATTTCATTGAAATTTGGGGAAATGGTGAGAATTGCATGAAGCTTGCATCAGCACCCTTATCGCTATAGCCGGGCGTCGATTGGCTGACGCCTCCAATGCCAACCACGGGAGCCCCACCGATGATCCTCCGCCCACTGACCCTTTTGTTGCTGGCTCTGCCCCTATCGGTGGGTGCCTGGGAACCTTTTTATCCGCCCTTCGCGGGTGTTCCCGTCCCGATTCAACCCACCCAGGCCGCATGGGTCAATGTCACTGCGATTGGTTACGGTAGCCCCTCCAAAGAACCGGGTTTGAGTGTCGCCGAACAGCGCCTCGAGGCCATTCGCCGCTCGCGAATGGATGCCATGCGAACCCTGGCCGAACAGGTGGCGGGTTTTCACATCCATAGCCAGGTACAAGTCGAGGGCCTGGAGTGGAAGGAAAATAAGATGAGGGAAACGGTCAGCGGTTATCTGCGCGGAGCTCGGGTGGTCACCGTAACGCCGATGGCTGACGGTATTTACGAAACTACCGTCGAGATCAGCTTACCATCGGCCTGTTTTACGCGTTTGCCCACATGTCAGGGCCATTGGTTATCCTCCCAGGGATCAGTGCGCGACCTAGAACCCAACGAGCGTTATCCCAGTGTCACCTATTACAAAGATTAACGCTACCACAGCAAACCACAGGTTCGTTCCCTCCCCATACTATCGCCCATTTTGATACTGAGAGTCTAAAATCTCATCGTTCGCCAATTTTTACACCTGACTTCTGAAATTATTCCCATGCCATTACCCACATCTCTACCCTGGTCGATTGGCCCTGGACAACATGCGGCGTTCTGTGCGAAATTTATGCTCTATCAAGAGGGGCAATGGCATGAATGACCTGGCTTCGGAATTTGATGCTGGCCGAGCAACTCACTGAAACGCGATTGACCTACATTGCCGACCGCGAGGGTGACATCTAC
>JBAXSA010000111.1:0-8497 GCA_037130945.1 Pseudomonadota bacterium
CAGAATCTAAGGAATATTTTTGACAAGCAAAAACTGTTCCGTTTTATATTGCTTTTCACCAGGATATCTCCCCATAAATTGCATAAAACTTGGGCATCTTTCAAAAAGCTCCGAAAGTAGTTTAGACATTTGGCTCACCGTTCGCCCTGAGCTTGTCGAAGGGCCAGACTTGTCGAAGGGCGAACAGTGCTGTTCCCTCCCTTCGACAAGCTCAGGGCGAACGGCATTGGTCACGGACAATCTGATCTGAGTCAGCAAGTTGTTGATTTATCAACTGTCGCGGCTTAATCGGGTAGCCAATTTTTTGAAGGATGCCCTAAAAGGTCACATCGAAGGTCGCGTAGACATCATGCGACTTATCCAACGCTGGGAACATCTGGGCATTCGCCGGGCTATCGCCTAGATCGGAGAGGCTCTTGGGCGCGCCCACCCAGTTGTTGCTGCCGGTGTACTTGAAGTCGTAATACTGATACCCCAGTCTAAAAAAGGCCTTGCCAAACCGGGAGATGGGTTTGGAATTGATTTCCTGGATGAGATACAGCTCATAGACATCGCCGTGAACACCCTGTTTGGCGGTCCACATATCGTCCGCAGCTGGCGCGAAGGCGACCCAATCCTTCGATCCATGATTATATTCCAGGCCAATCTTCGTGCCCGTTGGATTGTAGTCATACCGACCTCCCAGATACAGGGCGGTGCCGGTCTTGCTCTCTCGCGTGCTGCCGGCGTCGTACATGAGGCCGGCCAGAGGCATTGGGCCATTGGGCGTCATGACGCTGAAGAAATTGCTGTTGGGATGGGTGCGACTGACGGCTCCATCCAAAAAGAGGTTGAGGTTGCCGGAACCAAGATCCGGAACCACCCCATTGATGCCCAACAGGAATTGATCGACATCGCCGAGATTGGTGTTGGGCCCGAACGGGAGTCCAAGGATGGACGCATCCCGGTTTTCAGGATAGGCGAAGATATTGTGGGCGCGATCCCACTGCATTTCGACACGCAGATTGTCGGTGGCGTAGGGAACCAGGTTGACGCCCATGAAATTGACATCCTTCATGCTGTTGTTGGCCGACATGTAACCGCTCTCGAAACCCTTGCCGTAGCAGATCTTGGCATAGGCACCGGGGAGCATCTGAATGTCGGGAGCCAACCCCAGGGTGGCGCCATCAAAAGCGTAATCGATCAACAAACTAGGAACGCCAGAGGTGTCGGCGACGTTCTTGTCGATATTTTGCCGCAAGTTCGTGGGTACTCCACCCGTGGACGGTCTGCGACCCACCGACATCCAAGCTGGCGCGCCACCCAGGTTTGACCAGGTCGCATAGGCCTGATCCACATGCAGAACATTGTCCTCGGGGATATGGCGACGTTGCCGTCGAAGGCGTAAAATTTGTCGGCGAAGAAGGCGCTGCCCGGCGCGAATCCTGACGCTGCTTCGCCGTTTTCATGGCCCCAGACCTTGTACATCAGGAGTCTGGCCTTTACCGTGACATCCTCGGTGGCCTTGGCCTTGAAATTCAGGCCAAAACGGTTGGTCATGAGAGAATCGTTTCGATAATCCTGCGAGGACAGGCGTTGCGGTGGCTGGGCACCTGGCATGCCCAACATACCCGGCAATACCTGCTGAAAACTATAGTAGGGACTGGTGGTACCCTTCAGGGAATCAAAGCGGAACCGGTAATCGCCGCCGATTTCGAGTGCGGAAGGCTTTGCGGTTTCCATGGTCTTTTTCTCGACCTCCCGGGTTTTCTGCTCAACGCTTGTGACCCGCTCCTCCTTGGCTGCCTCCTGTTTGTGCATGTCCTGCATCTGCTGCCTGAGATCCTCCAATTGTCTGGAAAGTGAGTCGATCTTTCGCGTGAGATCCTCCTGATTGGCGGACAACACTAGCGTTGGCAATGGCAGAAGCAGGGCAAGAGAGATCAATTGAGCGGGATATGGCCTGAAAGACATTTTCATACGTTTACCTCATTAGAATGGACGGCTGTTGTTAAATTACAACTGTCGCATAATTTCAACAGGTTCCGAGCCGATTGTCTAGCAACCAGGTCTTGTGCTTCGCAAGTCGCCGGGGTTGCTGATGATGTTCTGGCCATTCTGCACGCTGTAGCGAATCTTGACCTCATCGTCCACAAACAACTGATCATCCAGGGATTTCAGCGCCTTTTCGTTCTGGATTAAAAATGTCAGGCTTTTGCCGTTATCGGGTGCAATGACCAGTGTCTTCTTTCCCAGGTCGTAGCTTTTGATCTTCCCTTTCACCGTCTCATCTGCGGTCGCCACGCCTGAAAATTGCAGGCAGCAAAACACCATTGCCACCTTGAAACACGATATGGATTTCATCATAATCTCCTTAAAATATCTATTTATTACATAATAATAGGCTTATTTACCTATTTGACCTATTTCCCAGCAGAAACGATGATGAACCATCGGGTCTTGCCTCGCAATGCAAGACCCCTCACGTTTGCTCTACTATTAGTCTTTCCAAAGGCTTTTTTGTTCGGTTTTCATTGTGAGGTTCGGTCATGAATCGTCTTCATTTCTTGTGGGCCATCTTGCCGTGCATCGTTGCAGAAGCCCTAGTCGCCGAACCCGTGGCACCTGCCCCCAACGGGATCAATCTGCCGCCCGGTTATCAGAACTGGCCCATCGTGACCCTGTTACAGCGTCCCGACAGCGGCACCCTGCGGGCCGTTATTGGCAATGAGGTGGCCATGAGTGCCGTGCGTCAGGGTCGTATCCAGCCCTGGCCGGATGGGGCCATACTCGGCAAGCTGATATGGAATGCGAAGATCCGGCCGGATTGGGAGAACGCCGTGGTACCTGGTCGGTTTCTCGATGTCGAATTCATGATCAAGGATCGCGAGAAATTTGCTGCCACGGGGGGTTGGGGTTACGCCCGGTGGTCGGGTAAAAGGCTAACGCCCTACGGCGATGACGCCAAGTTTGAACAGGAATGTTTTAGCTGTCACGCCCAGGCCAAGGAACACGATTACGTTTTTAACGAACCGGCACCCTTGCCATAGAGTTTACAATCATGCCGCTGCTGAAACGTCTGTTGACGCAACAATGGCCCTTCTGGCTCGGTGGGCTGTTCGTGGGATTGGCCGAGATCCTGGTTTATTTCCACGAGGATCGCTTTATTGTGGTGACGACCGGTTTTGCCAGGCTGTACGCCGTCAGCGAAACTTACCTGTTTCATATTGACTGGGTGGCGCGAGTCTACAAACCGGGCATTCACTGGCTCATTCTAGGCGCGATTCTGGGTGCGCGTCTGGTAGCCATCGCCGAAAAGGAATCCCGAGCCTGGGTACATTACCATTGGCAAATGCTGTTTCTGGCCTTCATCGGCGGCTTTTTGTTTTCGTTTGGAACCCGAATTGCCGGAGGCTGTACCACCCATCATTTCATTGGTGGCCTGGCTTCCATGAGCATCGCCAGTTGGGTGGTGCTATTCACGGGGATTCCCTTTGCCTTCCTGGCCTTCCAGATTGCCCTGTGGGTGGATATGGGTGGCTATTTTCGCCACCAGGAAACCCTGTGCATTGCCTGTCAGCACCATAGTAATCCGGATCAGCCACAACCAGGATACGATCCCCATTATCGTCCCTGGCGTGATCCCTTGCGACTGTTTTTAAATGGCTTTATGCTGATGTTTTTGTTGACGCCGTTGTATTTCGCTCTGTTTACGGATCAGATCTCGGGGAGCGTCGCCCGGGTCGGTTGGAGCCAGGTTCTCTGGTTGCTGATCCCGGGATTACTACTCGGAATTGGCATTGCCAAATGTGGTTTTGGCACTGAATGTGCCGTCATGGCCCCCGAGTCGATGCTTACCAAACCCGAGTTCTATCGCGCTGGTGGCGTACCGCTGGCGACCTATCGCATGTTTCGCGGCCTGTTGCCGCTCCAGGGCTTCATGACCGCCATCGTGAGTTTTAACCTGTTTATCCTCGTCTCCTGGCTGACGGGTTATGGCAGTATTCCCAACGCGGCTGGAGAGCAGGGACTCTATTGGGGTCATCTTTTGGGCGGGCCCCTGTTGGCCATGGGAGCCGTATTTATGATCGGCTGCGAGGTGCGTACCTACGCCCGCCTGGGATTGGGTTACAGTACCGCGTTGGCCTCCCTGCCGGGATTTTACCTGGGCTATTTGCCCTATACCTTCTTCAGGGATCGCATCGATGTCGCGCTTTTTGACCAGGGACTGACAGATTTTATTACCATTCCCCAATGGGTGGCAGGGACTCTGGGAGGTTCCGAGGCCGGTTGGAGCATTGTTTATAGCCTTGGTCTGATCGGCCTATTGATATTTTCTTTTGAGGGAGGACGACGTTTTTTTCAAATCAGTATGAGCAAGTTATTGCGTAGCAATACAGACGAATTGATCCATCAATAGACGTAAAATAGATATTTCAGGAGAACCGATATGAAAAGACTGTTACTGACAGGTCTCGTGTCTTTGCTTCCCGTCGCAGTGGCATGGGCGGAGGGAGACCCCCCCAAAAAAACGCTGATGGCCAAGGTGTGCAGTACCTGCCACAAGATCGAGGAAAATACCCTCATGGGTATGTTTGACAATATTTCGCTCAAGGCAAGGAAGATTCAGATCAAGATGGATGATGCCATTGAGATCGTGAATTTCGATCCCGTGAATTTCAAGATCAAGGACGGCGAAAAAATCGAGACGCCAGAGTATTTGAGCGAAATGCCAAAGAATAAGGAAGTCAGGGTCGAATACAGCGAAAAAGAGGGAAAAAAATACGCGACCATGCTTTCCATCAAACAGCCTCTGCAAGTTCCCAAGGAAATGCAGATCACGACCGCCGATCTGGCGAAATTGATAGCAATGGGATCGGAAAATGGCAAATATCACCTATATGATTCGAGGCCGCCCATTCGGACGCAGGACGGAATGATTCCGACTGCGGTCAATCTTCCCTTTCCGATGTTTGACCAGAATGTGGATAAGCTACCCAAGGAAAAAGACTCGCTTGTGATTTTTTACTGTGCCGGGGTGACGTGTGCCATGAGCCCCAGTTCGGCCAAGAAGGCCCAAAATCTCGGATATACCAACATCAAGGTTTACCATGAGGGAATGCCAGAGTGGTCGAGACAGCATTACGTTGTGCTGACGGCCAAAGCCTATAAGGAAGGCTGGCTCGATAAAGGAATGCCGAGTGTACTCATTGATTTACGCGCAACAGAGGAAGCCGAAAAAGGCCATCTCAAGGGCGCGGTCACGGTGACACAGGCCAACCTCCAGAAGGCCATCGCGACCTTCCCGCCCAAGGGCAAAAAGGCACCTATCATCGTGTATGGTGCGGATACCGGAGAGGCCACGAAGGCCGCCGAGACCATTCTTTCGAGCGGTTATGGCAATGTGAAGGTGTTGCAAGGTGGCATGAAGGCCTGGAATGAGTCCGGTTTTCTGACCGAAAAGGGTCAACTCGAAACAAAGATCGCCTATGTTCCCAAGCCCAAACCTGGTGAGATAGTTTTCGATGATTTTAAGAAGATTGTCGATAGCGGTCTTAAGGATGTACTGCTGATTGATGTGCGTCCGTCCGATGAAGCCCATCGGGGCATCATCAAGGGTGCCAGGAACATCCCCATGGTCGACATGGATAAACAACTGGGTGATCTCCCAAAGGACAAGGCAATCATCGCCTACTGTAATACCGGCACGCTGGCGGAAATGGCCTACTACACCTTGAAGGAGAAGGGTTACACCAACGTGAAGTTCGTCAATAAGTCGCTGGAAATCGATTCTCAGGGTACTTATAAGGTTTTTACCTCCAGGTAAAGGTTGAATGCAAGGATGGTTTTCATGGTTTCAGGTCTGAGAATCCGAAGCAAGATCATTCTTGCCATTACCACCATCTTGGTCATGACATTGGCGGTCGTGACTCTGGTCGTATCCATACCGTCTGGCGTCTGCTTCAACGACGGGGCCAAGGAGCGCTTAAACATTGCCACCCGGGTCGTTCTCGCCGATGTCGAGAGCAAGCTATGAAACCTGGTCGGGATCCCATCTATCCTCTTCCATCACACTCCTCGTCGCTGACGCAGAAAAAGAACTGCAACAGACCACCCTCAATGATTATCCGGCTGAATCCTTCAGATCACTCAAGTTGACCTGGACGAACAACTGCAAGGGGTAGGGGTAGCCACGGATCTCACAAGTCGGCCAAGGCTCCTGGGTACTCAGATAGGGCGTACCACCAATCTTGGAGACAATCGGGCCTGCGTCTCCCTTCGCGGATTTTAGAATTCAGGCGCTGCGCTAACCGGTACCTGTGGGGACTTCCTTCGGCGAGAAGGCCTCGGGATTCTTCGAGAGTTGCTCTGGAACTTCTCCACAGGACAAGATGGTCGTGCGTTCGGTGACCGCCGTTTCCCGATAGCCCTTTCCAAGCTTTTCCGTCAACAGCTTTTCAGCATGTCGCCAAGCCGCGTCGGCATCACTGAAGGTCTTTGTTTGCAACTGGCCTTCGGTACCGATACGTCCATAGCGTACTTTCACCTTCACGTCGTCGACTTGAATCGACCAGAACTTGGCGGATTTACCTTCGATCAACTCAAAACGGCGGAAAACCGCGTATGAATCCGACGAGGCTTCCCGTAAATTGCCGTGCTTTGTGTTGCTGGTCTTGCTCGGTTTATGAGTCGTGGAATCTGGCATTTCCGTGCCTGGTATTGGCACTGGATCCGAGCGTACGCGCACAAACGATGGAAAACGCGGGACGCCACGATCCGTGAGTTCCTGATAGCGGAAGGTAATCAACGCGCCGGGTGAGGGTGGATTTTCTCGTTGGGCATCGGAAAACCCCGTGCCAATGGAAAACTGCGTGCCGTCAGGCAAGGCAACAGCCAGGGCACCGAGACGCCCCTTGTGCTTGCCGGTACCGGGCAGGTGTTCGATGACCGTTGCCTCGGCGTCGTGAAAGGACTTCACCTTGAGCAGCGTCCCGGAACGTCCCGCCTCGTAGAGCGAGCCGGGCTGCCGCAGCATCAGACCTTCTCCGCCCAGGGCTTCGACGCGTTGCAGCTCTTCGCGCAAATGCTCCACGCTGCGGCATCTTTGCTGCTCCAGCAGGCGCACCGACGGCGGGTGATTGCATAGCAGTTGCGCCAGTTCGGTCTGGCGCTGTTCGAAAGGCGCTTGGATCGCAGGCGCATCGAATACGACATAACTGAGTTCCCGCCAAAGTTCGCTCTTGTCCTGACGACGGACGATGCTAACGGTACGCTGAAAACTCTTGCGGGTTAGCCACAGCTCACCATCCAGGGGAATCGGCGGCAGTTTTTCGATGAACCAGTCTGGCGCGTAGAATAGGTTGCCCTGCCGCGAGAAAATCCGGTGGCCATCCCAGTAAGCGCGCACCCCATCGAGTTTCTCGCTCACCCACCAATCGGTCAGATCGGTCTCGTTGTCCCAGCTATGCGCTAGAAGCAGGCCGGAACCGCCGCTGTCGTCGTCGGCCTCCCGGATTGGCTTTACCGATGCCGGATCGGCCATGGACACATTGCCGATCCTGGCCTCCTCGGCAGCGGCACCGCGCAATTTGAGGATGTGCTTGCAGGTGCGCCGCTCGATGGCAAGTGATTGGTTACGCCAGGCGGGACAGGAGCAACTATAAACGCCCCCCACGTTGCGTAGGATGTAAGGCCTGGCGGCCGATCCCTTCATTTCGAGGATTTCGCCGTCATTCAAGTCAGGCATTGTATTTCTCATCCTTATTGGTGGTGCCCAAAGTGCCATTCGGATTATTTGTAACCTTCTGCAAGCTGCAGCAAGTAGGCAACATACAAATCTCCACCAGATCTTTGGCCTCTCGCACGTTGATGCCAAGTTGCTGGAACAACTGCTCGGCGAGGGTCGCTTTGGTCAGGGTCATGGGTCAGTCTCTCGGCCAGGAAGCAAATCAGGCTTTGAGAACGCTCTCCGAAGCGCCGCAGCACTTCTTGTACTTCTTTCCGCTACCACAGGGACAGGGTTCATTGCGTCCGGTTCCCGGGTATTTTTTAGTGCGCACCGAAGATATTAGCCGGGTTAGCGGTGTGTTTGCGGCTTCCGAAGGTTCTGTCGAATCCAAATGATGCATGCTTGGAAACATTTCCTCGTGACGCCGGATCATCGGGATGACTACTGTGCGGCGAAAGGTATCGAACTCATCGTCATCCATCGTGAGAGTGGGTCGCATCTTGGCAAGGGATTCCCCACGCGCCTCCTCAGGTAACAACGCCAGATTCCAGCACATCTGACTGAGCGCAAAAGCTTTGTTTACCTGTTCCAGCGAGCCGTCAGTTTTATCGAGAAGGGGTTGTGCATAGTCCACAATGGCGTCCGCAATGGCTCCCATAAAAGATTCTCCAGATTTTAATGACGGTTGCCGAAGAAACACCCATTACCCGGCACCCAACGCGTTAATTTCCGCATCCGGCCCCGTGGATTATGCGGTATTTGGATGGTTAAGAAACCACCATTTTCTAC
>JBAXSA010000112.1:0-8493 GCA_037130945.1 Pseudomonadota bacterium
ACTAAAACTCAAGACGTGCAAGTTTTTTGTGGGAGGTTATTTATTGCGAGTTACCTTAGGCCCGTTCCTCTTGCTGCAAATTCCACATCTGCCGGTACAGGCCATCCTGTTCCAGCAATTGCCGGTGGTTTCCCTGTTCGACGATCCGGCCGGCATCCAGCACCAGGATCTGATCCGCATCGACGACGGTGGACAAACGGTGGGCAATCACCAGCACCGTGTGGTGGCTCGCAACCTCCTTGAGGGTTTCGAGGATCGCCTGTTCGGTCTTGGAATCGAGCGACGAGGTGGCTTCGTCGAAGATCAAAATCCGGGGTTGTTTGAGAATCGCCCGGGCGATGGCCACGCGCTGCTTTTCACCCCCCGAGAGTTTTAGGCCCCGTTCTCCGACCCGTGTCTCAAAACCCTGGGGGAGGGTTTCGATAAAGGCCAGAAGATGCGCCATCCCGGCGGCCTGAAGCACCTCCTCGCGGTGGGCACCGGGTCTGCCATAGGCGAGGTTGTAGTAAAGGCTGTCGTTAAACAGCACCGTATCCTGAGGCACGATGCCGATGACGCGCCGTAGGCTGTCCTGGGTCAGATCCCGGATGTCCTGGCCGTCGATCCGAATGGCACCACCCGTCACATCGTAAGAACGGAATAACAGGCGCGCCAGCGTCGATTTGCCCGCCCCACTGGGGCCGACCACCGCGAGTTTCCGTCCGGCCTCCAGCGTAAAAGTCAGATCATGCAGGATCGGGCGTTCGGGCTGATAGTGAAAGGCCACACCCGAAAAGCAGATCTCGCCTTGGTTCAACACTAGGGGACGGGCACCGGGCCGGTCACGCACTTCGGGTTCGAGTTCCAACAGCTTGAAGACCAGATCCATGTCGGCCAGGGCGTATTGGGTCTGGCGATAGACAATCCCGAGAAAGTTGAGCGGGATAAAGAGCTGGAGCAAAAACGAGCTGACGAGTACCAAGTCGCCCAGGGTAATGCGCCCCGTCGCCACCTGGCTGGCCGCCAGGGATAAAACGACCGTCACACCCAGCGCGATGATGGCACCCTGGCCAAAGTTGAGTACCGCCATGGAGGTTTGGGTTTTGACCGCGAGGTCTTCCCAATGCCCCAGGGTTGCGTCGAAACGCCGCAGTTCTTCGTCCTCGTTACCAAAATACTTGACGGTTTCGTAGTTGATCAGGCTATCCAGAGCCTGGTTGCCAGACTCCGAATCCAGACGGTTCATGGCGTGGCGATATTCCATACGCCACTCGGTGATGGCGAAGGTAAAGACCACATAGATCGCCACCACGCCAAAAGTCACCAACGTAAAAAGCGCGTCATACCCGGTCAATAGCACGACCGCCACCAGGGTGAATTCCACCAGCATCGGCAGAATGCTGAAGACCAGATAGTTGAGCAGGGAACTGACCGAGCGGGTACCGCGCTCCAGATCGCGGCTGATGGCACCTGTTTGGCGTTCCAGATGAAAACGCAGGGACAAGCGGTGGAGTTGTTCCAGTACCCGGTTGGACAATCGGCGCATGGCGCGATACCGCACCCGGGCAAAGATCAGGTCGCGCAATTCGTTGAATAGAGTACTGGAGAGCCGTAACAAACCGTAAGCCAGCAGCAGGCTCGCCGGGATTGTCATGACGACACCGGCCACCGGATTCTGGAGATGATCCACGATGCTTTTGAGCGCCAGGGGGATGCCAACATTGGCGATCTTGGCCAGAACCAGGCACGCCAGGGCAAACCAGGCGCGACCGCGAAATTCGCCGAGGAAGGGTAGTACCGACCGCAAGTTACGCCAGTCCCGGCGATCTTTATGTATCTGGCTGGTAAAAATGGGTGGGGACATCGGTTTGTAAGGTACTCGAAGTGTTCATGGGCGGGTGGTCGTGGCATACTTTGGGGGTGCGCAGCCGGTTCGATGGCTCCCGCGCCGAGTCTCCTGATCCCGCCACCTCATCCGGAAGGTTGTCATTATCCCGTGAGCGAACAGGCCCTGTCTAACGATTGGCAAAGCCCCTGTAGTCTTCTTGAGCCTTATGCGGCCCAAGTGCTGGGTGATAGCATGGCACCGGAATTCCCTCATGAGTGCGTGGTACTGATCGATCCGGTGGATGTCTGTGGCGATGGTGCCTTCGTCTTTGCCGAGGTGGAGGGGGAGCGCTGGTTCCGCCAATATCGCGAAGAGGCTGGCCGCCACTGGCTGGCCGCGCTCCATCCGGCCTATCCCGATATAACCCTGGAGGGACGATCCTGGCATGTGATCGGTGTGATTGTCCAGCGCAATATCCGCCGCAAGATCAAGCATTACCGTCATCGGCCCCAGGATCCGTTGCCTGTCAGAGCCCATTAGCGATGGATCAGAGTCTAGTGGTTCCGTCCGGCTTTCCGCGTAAAATGTAAGATTAGTCAGGTTCCCCCCTGTTGAGCCTTCGTTCCTTTTCTCACGGTTCACCTTAAGGTCATACACTGCCATGGCACGCAATATCCTTCTTGTTGATGATTCCAAATCAGCTCGTTACGCCATTGGCGTATTGCTTCGCAAACATGGTTGCGAGGTCGAGGAGGCCGCCTCGGGTGAACAGGCCCTGGAAATGCTGCAAAAGCGGCGGCCGGACGCGATCTTTCTGGATCAACAACTGCCTGGCATGGCAGGACTTGATTTGCTGACCATGTTGCGTAGTGAACCCCGCAATGCCGACTTGCCGGTGATCATGTGCAGTTCCAATGAAGAGCCTGAGTTTGTCCAGGTGGCCAAAGAGAAGGGGGCCTTTGACGTGCTGGCCAAGCCTGACGCCCCCAAGCGGATTGGGCCGATTCTTGAGCGGCTGTCCGACAAGATGAACACGGCAAAGCCCGGATTCAGCACCACCACACGCATCGATGCTACCCGTCCCTCTCAGGCAGCGGCTGCGCTGCCTTTCGATTTCGACGAACTCAAGCGGATCATCAAACTGGAGATGGATCTGGCGCTGGCGGGTGCCATTCAGGCCAATTTTGATCCATTGATCTCGCGCCGTCTCCAGGATTTTCAGGAGATCATCCGTCCCACCATCGAACGCTACGCGGTCGAATCCCTGGCTCATGAAATGGCGGTTCAGGGTCATGTCATGCGCGACGAGATCATGAAAACCAGCACCCAACATATCCAGCGAACCGCAGAAGATCTTATCAACCACACAGTACCCAGGGTCGTCAAACAATATATCGAGGTCGAGACCAAGAAGATGAGCGAACGCATCCTGGTCGAATTTAACGCGCTGTCCAACAAAGTCCTCAAGGAAATTCCCCACGATGCCAGCATCGTGCGCCATGTGGTCGATATTGCCCAGGCCGCCGGCGAACGCAAGGGTGCTGAGGTGGCTCGGCGAGAGGCCGAAGTGGTCGCGAACCGTGTCGCCACCGACAAGGCCAATGCCATCACGAGTATTGCGACCGATCAGGTCGCGGTAGCGCTGGTCAAGATGAAACAAATGGCCTTGATCGCCTCGGGGGTGAGTGTCGCGGTAGCGGCGTTCGTGTTTCTTTTCAAGTAGCCGAGAGGCCGCTTGACGCCGGAGTTTGTGACGGCAGCGAGGGGGTCGGGTGCTCGACGAAGCCAATAGATGGAAGGCCCAATATCTCAATACACTCGATGAAATGGAATCCAGGGAGCGGCTGTGGGGCGAACTCCAGGAGCAGTTTCGCCAAGCCATCGCCCGGGTTGCGATCATCGGCTATGGGCTCGATCCCGGCATCGATCAGCGGCTGGACAAGCTTCGAATCTCCTTGCGCACCGGTATTGCCTTCCCGCAGATCGACCCCATGGTTCGGGAGGTTTCCGACGCGGCGGCCCGTATTCAGGAAACCGACCATAACACCTGTAAGGATACGGCGCGGATCTGCATCCAGTTGCTGGATATCGTGCCTTTGCCAAAGGTCTTGCAACCCAGGGCCCACAAACTAAGAAAACACTTGGTGGGGATTGACCGAAAGTCGCAACTGCCCAATCTGATTGAGGAGATGACGGATCTTCTCAAACAGGCTGCGCAAGACACTGTCTCCGCGAATTCCGAAACGGGTGGATTGCTAAATCGGCTGTTTGGTCGCCGCGAGAAGCATGTTGCCGTCCTGGCAACGCCCCCGGGGAAATCCTCTGCGGCAATGCCCCTCGTCGATTCGCCCGAGACCTCGTATCCTGCCCTAACGGAGGAGGCGCTGGCCGATCCGGTTGAACCGGCGGATTCTCGGGGTCTGCCGACCCATGAGGTATTGCTGCAGCTGCTCGAACGAGTCAACTTTCCGGGCGAGATGAGCGGCCAGGTGGAGGCCTTCAAGTCTCAATTGACCGAGGGTCTGGACGCCCAGCGCCTGCGGCAGGTTTTGGAAACCGCTGCGCAACTCGTGGGGGATGTGCGCCACCGGCTGCTACGGGAAAAGCAACAACTGGGCGAGTTCCTCAAAACCTTGACGGAGCGAATCCAGCAGATGGGTAGACACATGGTGGAGGCCGAGATGTCTCAGGTGGAATCCCTGGAACAGGGTCTGGAAATGAAAAAATCCTTCCATCAACAATTATCGACCATGCGTCAGGAAGTAACGGGGGCCGCGAATCTTGCTCAGATCCGGCGCTCCGTAGAATCGGGTCTCGATTCCGTGGAACGCCACATGACCACCTTCATGCAGCGTGAGGAAGCCCGCAGTCATGGCTCCGCCGAGAGAATCCGCGCCTTGAATGAGCGACTGCGAGGGATGGAAGGGGATGCGAGCCAATTGCGTGAACAAATTCGCCTGGAGCGGGCCCAGGCGGTGCGCGACCCCTTGACGGGATTGTTCAACCGGATCGCCTATGATGAGCGCCTGGCCATGGAGTTCCAGCGCGTCAAACGCTATGGCACGCCTCTGTCCCTAGTGGTGCTTGACATCGACTGCTTCAAGCGGGTCAACGATACCTATGGCCATCAGGCGGGTGACAAGGTACTCAAGACGATTGCCACGCGAATCGCCGCCAATGTCCGCGAAGCCGATTTTGTGTGCCGTTTCGGCGGCGAGGAGTTCGTATCCCTCATGCCGGAGACCGCCCTTGGCAGCGCCCTGCAAATGGCTGACAAGGTTCGCGGAACCGTGGAATCCTGCGCCTTTCGCTTTCATGGCAAGCCCGTGCCCATCACAATTTCCTGCGGCGTGGCCGAATTTCATCCGGGCGATACCCCGGAGACCGTTTTTGAGCGGGCCGGCCAAGCGCTGTATCGGGCGAAACAAACGGGCCGGAACCGTTGCTGTCAGGAAGCCGTGCCCGCGCCAGCCGCCTAAGCTGGCAGCCTTTTTGGGCAGGGGGGGCTACCAGGGTATGAAGTTATTGAAGAAATTGAGCGGGCGGGTGACGCTGCGGTTCATCGAGCCGAATTCGTCGCGAATGTTATGGGTGGTGACCGACATGCTCTGCACGGAGTGATCCAGGGATTTGATGGCGGTCAACATGGGTTCCAGGGTGCTGGTATCGCGGGACATGGATTCGACATGGGTGGTCATGGTATTGATGTGATTGGTCAGCTTGGCGATGTTTTCCGACATGGCCTGCATGTTGCTGGCCATGACGGTCATGTTGGCATCAACACTGTAAGACAGGTAGTGCATGTCTTTGGTCAAACTAAATACCAAATAGAAGCCGTAGGCGGCCAACACAACGAAGGCAAACATCGAGGGATAAACGATCAATTCCCATCGCCGGGCACTGGTCGCAAAGACACGAGAAAGCCGGTCAATGGAGTAAAGCCCTGCTTGCGCATCTTCCGCGCTGATGCCACCTAGACCGACGGCCTTGATGGAGGTGGGGGGGAGTGTGTCAGTTTTCTGGATACTCATTTCGGCCATTGTCAGACTACACGCGATGTCGAAGCATGGTTGTTTAACGGCCAGATTAGCATAAACTTCGTTGACAATTTTGAATTTTATCTTGACCAGCCCTTTTTTAGGGATAACAAGGCTTTTCCCCAGTTTATTCACTAAAAACAGCAGGAAGCGCGACATCAATCGGATTCCCTGTTCAACAAGAGGGATTTGTGGATCCCCGTAATCTGAGATAACACATTATGGATCTGAATTTTCTAGATTTTGAACAACCCATTGCGGAACTGGAAGCCAAGATCGAAGAGCTTCGTCTGGTGGGAGACGACAACGAGATCAACATCCAGGACGAGATCGGGCGGCTCCAGGCCAAGAGCAAGACGCTGACCGAATCCATCTTCGCGGCCTTGAGTCCTTGGCAGATTTCCCAGATGGCTCGTCATCCCCAACGGCCCTACACGCTCGATTATATGCGGCGGGTTCTGGATGATTTTAGCGAGCTGCATGGTGACCGGCATTTTGCCGACGATCCCGCCATTGTCATGGGAATTGGGCGTCTGGAAGGCCAGTCGGTGGCGGCGATTGGCCAGCAGAAGGGCCGAGACACCAAGGAGAAAATCTTTCGCAACTTTGGCATGCCGCGCCCGGAAGGTTATCGCAAGGCGCTGCGCTTGATGGAGATGGCCGAGCGTTTTCACCTGCCGCTCTTGACCTTTATCGACACCCCAGGTGCCTATCCGGGGGTGGACGCCGAAGAGCGGGGTCAAAGCGAGGCCATTGCCAAGAATTTGCAGGTCATGGCCAGTCTGGCTACCCCCATCATCTGCACCGTGATTGGCGAGGGCGGATCCGGCGGGGCGCTGGCGATTGGGGTCGGAGACCGTGTGCTGATGCTGCAATACAGCACCTATTCGGTGATCTCCCCGGAGGGTTGCGCTTCGATCTTGTGGAAAAGCGCCGACAAGGCCTCCCTGGCCGCCGAGGCCATGGCGATCACCTCGCAGCGCATCAAGGATCTGGGTTTGATCGACCATATCCTGCCCGAACCGTTGGGCGGGGCTCACAGGAATCTTGATGCCATGGCCCAGACCTTGAAAAAGACCCTGTGCGAACAGCTTGAGCCTCTCAAGGCTGTGCCGGTGGGTCAGCTGGTGGAACGCCGTTATCAACGCCTGATGAACTACGGGCAGTACATTGGCTGAAGCCGTTGGGAGCGGACTCTCTCCCCGGCGGTTGCTACGGATTCTTGATGGCTTTCCACGCCCGCCCTGCTATTGGGTGGCTTTTAGTGGCGGGCTGGATTCCACGGTACTCTTGACCCTGCTTACGGAGATCCGGGCTCAGTTGCCGGCACCGCTACATGCGATTCATCTCAACCATGGCCTGCAAGAGGCCGCGCCACGCTGGGCGGCGCATTGTCAGCAGGTCTGCAACGGACTGGATGTGGTGCTGGTTCAGGCCACCCTGACGATATCTCAAAAAGCCCCCGGCATGAGTCTTGAAACGGCGGCCCGCGAGGCCCGTTATGCCGCGTTTCGCGCCCGGATGGCGGTCGGGGATGGCCTGTTGACCGCCCATCACCGCGATGATCAGGCCGAAACCGTGCTGTTTAGGCTACTGCGGGGGAGCGGGAACACCGGGTTGGCCGGTATCCGCCCGTTTTCGCCCTGTCCGCCGGGATGGCTGGGGCGGCCCCTGCTGGCGTTTGGACGAGACGAGATCCTGGCGACTGCGAGGGCGAGAAGGCTTATCTGGGTCGAGGATCCCAGCAATCGGGACACGCGCCATGATCGCAATTTTCTGCGCCACCAGGTCTGGCCGCTGCTGGCCGGACGCTGGCCAGGTCTGTCGCAAACCCTGGCCCGTACCGCCGGGCATTGCGCCGAGGTTGACGACATCCTGGAACACTGGGCGGCGGAGATTCTTCCGGGGCTCGCCGGCGACCAGCCTGGAACCTTGTCCGCGAGCCGTCTGGCAGTATTCAGCCGTCCCCAGGCCAGGGCCTTGCTGCGGCACTGGATCCGCCAGGCGAATCTTGACCCTAAGCCCAAGCTGCCGGATCAGCGGCGTCTGGCGGCGATTCTGGACGATCTGCTGCCGGCTGCCATCGACCGTTGTCCCCTAGTCGCCTGGGAAGGCACCGAGATACGACGTTTCCGGGATGCGCTGTATCTTTTGCCGACTCTGCCCGCCGTGCCGGCGGATCTCCTACTCCCCTGGCGGGACGACGAGCCTTTGAGGTTACCGGCGGGTTATGGGAGACTCCATTGGGCGAAGGTGGCGGCGGGCGGGCTCTTGGCAGGGGCGATTCAGGGTGCCCGGGTGACGGTCGGATGGCGAGCGGGACGGGCCGGTGATGCGGCCCTGTCCCGGCGTCTCAAGCACCTCTGGCAACGGGCCGGGATTCCCCCCTGGGTGCGCGAGCGCTGGCCAGTGGTTTGTCTGGATGGACAACCGGCAGCCCTGGCGTCGCTGGCGGTTTTGCCGCCATTTGAAGGGGCCGAGGCGGGGGTGTTTTTTCCAGTCTGGAAGGAACCTGACTGGGCATCCGGTTTTTTCAAGCGCCTTGAAGACGGGCCCAACCCTGGAGATTGTTTATAGAGATAAAAATCCCGAACATCTTACACCAACGCCCTGAGCTCCCGATCAAGGAGGGCCGGATCCCCCAGATTC
>JBAXSA010000113.1:0-8490 GCA_037130945.1 Pseudomonadota bacterium
TGGGCGTCAGTGTTGACCTGTCCGGGCATGTGGAGAGGGGCCCGGAATATGCCTTTATCATCGAAGACTTGTGCATCGGCTGCACACGTTGCATCAAGGAATGCTCGGTGGACGCGATCTTTGGTGCCACCAAGCAGATGCACACGGTGATTGCCGACGCCTGCCATGCCTGCGGAAGTTGCGTTGATGTCTGTCCCACCGACGCCGTGGTGATGCAACTGGTGCCAATCACGATTCGCACCTGGCATTGGCCAAAACCCGAAATCCGGCCCGTCACCGCCCATCAGGTCGCAGTGGAAGTCGGGGCCGGGGGATTGTAATGGCGAAGGTGTTTCGCGTCCGTGGAGGGATTCATCCCGACTACTGCAAGGATTTGACCTGCGAAAAGGTGATCGTCGCCTTGCCGATGCCGGCCTTGCTCACCATCCCGCTGCAACAGCACGTCGGTGCGCCCGCCCAGCTCCTGGTGTCGACGGGAGAGCGGGTGCGCAAGGGCCAAATGATCGCACGTTGCGATGGTTCGGTGTCGACGCCCCAGCATGCCCCAACCTCCGGGCACATCCGGGCGATCAGCGATATCACCGCCCCCCACCCCTCGGGCTTGCTGCAAACCATGATCGTCATCGAGCCCGATGGTCAGGAGGAATGGACTGATCTGCCAGAACCCATCACCGATCCCTTTAGCGCCGAACCCCAGGTGATCCGGGATCGCGTCGCCCGATCCGGCATTGTGGGCATGGGGGGGGGCGTGTTTCCCGCAGCGGTCAAGCTGGATCTCGGCAATCGCTACAAAATCGAGACCCTGCTGGTCAATGGTGCCGAGTGCGAACCCTATATCACCTGCGATGATCGCCTGATGCGCGAGGATGCCGATGAGGTGATCGACGGTGCCCGCATCGTGGCGCGTGCTCTGGGTGCGTCCCAAGTGATCGTCGGCATCGAACAGAACAAGCCCCAGGCCATTGCCGCCATGACCCAGGCGGCTGCGGCCTACGCGGGGATCACCGTGGTGGGGGTGCCGGTGCAGTACCCCATGGGCTACGCGCACAAACTCATCCTCGCCACCACTGGCCGTGAGGCCCCGGCCGGCAAACGCACCGCCGAGGTGGGCGTGGTGGCCTACAATGTCGGTACGGTTCGCGCCGTAGCCCAAGCCATCCGCCTGGGCCGCCCGCTGATTTCCCGGGTGGTGACGGTCAGCGGCGGCGCGGTGCGTACACCCGGGAACCTCGAGGTGCCCATCGGTGCCCGGGTGGCGGATCTCATAGATTTTTGCGGGGGGTTTGAAACCCCGCCCATGCGTCTTGTCAATGGCGGGCCAATGATGGGCGATCCCCTGCCCAGCCTAGAAGTCCCCGTGGTCAAAGGTACCTCGGGCATCCTGGCGCTCACCGCCGCCGAGGTCAACGAGCGACCACAAGGCCCCTGCATCCGCTGCGGGGCGTGCATCACCGCCTGCCCCTGCGGGCTGGTACCTTTGGAAATGGTCGCCTTCATCCGTAAGGATAATCTGGAGGGTGCCGCACGGCTGGGGGTCGAGGATTGTATTGGCTGCGGCAGCTGTTCGTGGGTGTGCCCGTCCCATATCCCGCTGGTGCAATACTTCCGTTATGCCAATGGCAAGCTGAACGCTGCGGAGCGAGAGCGCCGCAAGCATGAGCGCACCCGGACGTTGGTTGAAGCGCGCACCCTGCGCCTGGAGAGAACCGCCGCCGCCAAGCGTGCGGCCCTGTCGGCCCGTCAAACTCAGAACACAACTAACGACAAGGCCAGTGCATGAGTACCTCAAGCGTGGGTTCCAGTGGACCCTTTACCCACACCTCGGGCGACGTCCAGAAGACGATGGTCACGGTGCTGTTGGCATTGATACCGGCCACGGCCTTCAATCTCACCTTGTTCGGCTGGCCGGCGATCCTGCTGTTCACCCTCACGGTCAGTGCCAGTGTGGTAGCCGAGGCGCTCTGTCTCCTCATCGCCGGCCGGCGGGTGACGCCGACGCTGGCCGATGGCTCGGCGGTACTGACCGGCTGGTTGCTCGCCATGAGTCTGCCACCCTGGGCACCCTGGTGGACGGGCGTGCTGGGTGCCATTTTTGCCATCCCCCTGGCCAAGCAGGCCTTCGGCGGACTGGGCCAAAATGTTTTCAACCCGGCCATGGTGGCCCGTGTCGGACTGCTGGTGTCCTTTCCCGTGGTCATGACCGCCTGGGTCGCGCCCCATCCGTTGTTCTCGGCCGGCTCCCCCAGCCTGACCGAGGCATTGGCCATCACTTTTGGGGGTGGCAGTATCACGCTGGATGGCGTGAGCGCAGCCTCCGCCCTGGGTTTCGTTAAAACCGAACTGTCGCGCGGCATTCCGGTGTTTGAATCCCTGCGGCAATTCTCGCGGAATTCCGATCTGAACTATGTGCCGGATCTGATGGATTTGGCTTGGGGGTACAAGCCCGGTAGTCTGGGTGAAACCTCGGCGGTGCTAATTCTCCTCGGCGGCCTCTTCTTGCTGGCGCGGCGTGTCATCTCCTGGCACATCCCGGCAACGCTGCTGGGAACGCTGTTCCTGATGGGCAGCCTGTTTCATTTTCTCGACCCTGCCCGTTTTGCACCCGGGCTGTTTCACCTGTTTTCAGGCGCGTCTTTCCTGGGTGCGTTTTTTATTGCCACCGACTATGTCACTTCTCCGGTGTCTAAGCCCGGCCAGCTAATTTTCGGTACTGGCTGTGGTCTGCTAGTCTGGGTCATACGCACCTTCGCTGGCTTTCCCGAAGGCGTGGCCTTTGCCGTACTGCTGATGAACTCTCTGGCCCCCATCATCGACCAATACACCCGTCCACGACGATTCGGACGCACCCGCAAGGGCGAATCCCTGCCGCTGAGTAAGACGTCATGAACCGTCCCGCCCTCATTCACGGGCTGGTTCTCGGTGCCTTTTGCCTGGGGTTTGGTGTGCTGCTCGCCGTCGTCCACCGCCTGGCCGCCGAGGACATTGTCGCGCGCGCCATGGAGGATCAGCAATACTCGCTGAACCAGGTGCTTCCGGCGAGTGGTCATGACAACAACCCGGCCACGGCGACCCTGACCCTGACAGATGTCCACGGCAAACTCGTCACCGTCTACCGGGCGCTTGCGCGCGGCCGGGTGACCGGCGTGGCCTACGAGATCCACGGCTCGGGTTATGGTGGCGAGATCAAACTGATGCTGGGGGTAGCCCCTGATGGCAAGATCCTCGGTGTGCGCGTACTCGCCCATAAGGAAACACCGGGGCTTGGCGACAAGATCGAGGTCAAGAAGAGCGGTTGGATCCTGCGTTTTACAGGCCTTGCACTGGGTAACCCGCCGAGCGAAAAATGGAAGGTCAAGAAGGACGGCGGCCTGTTTGACCAGTTTACCGGTGCCACCATTACGCCACGGGGCGTGGTCGGTGCCATTCGTGACGGTCTGGCGTTTTTCCAGGCTCATCAGGCGCAACTAATCGAGGGACAGTGAGATGGCAACAGAATACGGCACCATCGTCCGCGATGGCTTGTGGGACAACAATGGGGTGTTGTGCATGCTGCTGGGCATGTGCCCGACCATGGCCATGACCACCAGCGCCACCAACGGGCTTGGCATGGGGCTGGCAACGGCGGCGGTGATGGCGGCATCAAGCCTGCTGGTGTCCCTCTTCCGCCAATACATCACCCAGGAAGTCCGTATCCCTGTCTACATCCTGATCGTCGCCTCGATGGTGACGGTGGTGGATTTGTGCATGAACGCCTGGATGCACGAACTCTACAAGGTGCTGGGGTTGTTCATCGCGCTGATCGTGTCTAATTGTCTCCCCCTCGCCCGTCTCGAAGCCTTCGCCGCCAAGAAGCCGGTGTTGCCCTCGCTGCTGGACGGCCTTTTTATGGGGATCGGTTTTACCCTCGCGCTGACCCTGATCGGTGCGGTGCGCGAGATCGTCGGATCGGGCACCCTGTTCGCCGACGCCTCCTTGCTGCTGGGCCCGGCCTTCCAGTTCATGGAGGTTCGCCTGCTGCCTGAAAACATGGGCGTGTTGCTGATGATCCTGCCACCAGGCGGATTCCTCGTCACGGGTCTGCTGGTCGTGGCCAAGCGGATGCTGGATCTGCGTGCTGGTAAACCCATTCAGATGGCTGGTGCCCACGCTGCTGCCTGAGAATGGGATGAAGTCATGAAAATTGGCATTGCCTACGCCACACCCCGCCGTCAGTTCTGGATGACCCTCGATCTACCCGAGGGAACCCGAGTCCAGGAGGCGATTGAACGCTCCGGTGTTCTCAACCAGTTTCCCGAAATCGACTTGCAACGGCAAAAGATCGGGATATTCAGCAAGATCACGGCATTGGATACCGCGCTTGAGGATGGCGACCGGATCGAGATCTACCGTCCCCTCACCGCCGACCCAAAAAAGGTCAAGCGCCGGGGAAAATCTGAAGGGGAAATCCCCGAGTCTGGGCGTTAAGCCTCCCGGGGAGGACGCGGCTAGCGTTTTAATACCAGCTCAAGCACCGCCTTGCTGCCAAAATAGCCCAGCATGAGGATGCCAAAACCCGACAGGGTCCAGATCAGCGCGGTACGTCCACGCCAGCCGTGACGAAAGCGACCCCAGAGGAGAATGCCAAACACCACCCAGCCAATCACCGACAGGATGGTCTTGTGCGCCATGTGCTGGGCAAACATGTTTTCCAGAAACACAAAACCCGACATCAGCGACAGGCTCAATAACACAAACCCCACAGCAATCAATTCAAACAGCAGTGCCTCCATAGTCTGAAGCGGCGGCAGCCCGCGCACGAAACCGCCCGGATGACGACTATGGAGATGTTGATCCTGAATCGCCAGCAAGATGGCCTGAACGCTAGCCAGCGTCAACAGGCTATAAGACAGCATCGACACCAGCACATGCCCCTTGAGACCCCAGGAGGCACCATCCACCATCAAACGGACATGCGGAAACCGCCAGGCCAGAAAGACCGCCAGTGCCGCCAGCGGAAAGAGAACGATGCCGAGGTTTTCGATGGGTTTGTTGAGGGAGGACACCAGGAGAATCAGCGCAATGATCCAGCATGTCAGCGAGACGGTACTCGTGAAACCGACATTGAGCCCAGCGCCAAAGACTACCGCTTTGTGCAGCAGCACCGCATGGCTCAGTACTGCGAGCGTCCCCACCCCTAGCGCCAACCCGTGACGCAACCCCCGGCCCTGCCCCTGAAAGAAGAGCCGATGTATCAGCAATCCGCTACCGCCGAGGTAAGCGGTGATGGTTACCACCAGAAATAAGAGATCAGAGGTATTGTGTTCCACGGGGTTCAACCAGATGATGGGTGTCCCAGCCCAGACGGCACTTGTCAGCCATTCAATCGCGTTTCGCAAAATGCATCAGCCGCTTCTTTTTATGAATCTGCCGGGGCGTCAACAAGTTGTGCTTGCCTGCATAGGGATTCTCTCCGCTACGAAACAGGATGCGAATGGGCGTGCCATCCAAATCAAAGGCCTCGCGAAAGCGATGGATCAAATAGCGGCGGTAGGAATCCGGCACGGCGTTGGTCTGGTTGCCGTGAATCACGATCACCGGCGGATTGCGCCCTCCCTGGTGGGCATAGCGCAGTTTGATGCGGTGCCCCCGGGCAATCGGCGGGGCATGTGCCTGAACCGCCTCCTCCAACACCCGGGTCAGCATCGGGGTGGGGAGCTGACGAATGGCATTGGCATAAACCTGATCCACCGCGCCCAATAAATGACCCACACCAGACCCCATCAGGGCCGAGATCGTGAAACGCCGGGCGAAATCCAGGAACGGCAGACGGCGATCCAATTCCTGTTTGATGCGCTCCCTAGCCCCCGTCTCTAGGCCATCCCATTTGTTCACCGCCAAGAGCAGAGCGCGACCACTCTCCAGGACATGACCCGCCAGGGTGGCATCCTGTTCGCCAATCCCCTGATGGGCATCCACCACTAAAATCACGACATGGGACGCCTCAATGGCCTGAAGGGATTTGATGACGCTGAACTTCTCGATGACTTCCTCGACCCGGGCGCGACGCCGGATGCCGGCGGTATCGACGAGGATATAGTGCCGGCCACGCCGCTCAAAGGGGATAAAAATGCTATCCCGCGTGGTGCCAGGCTCATCGCAGGTAATCACCCGTTCCGTACCGAGCAGCCGGTTGATCAGGGTTGATTTACCGACATTGGGACGTCCCACCACGGCCACCTGAATGGCTGTGGGGATCTCGTCCGGATCCACAGAAGCCGCCTCGGGCGCGTGTAATCCCGCCAGGGCCTCCTCGATCATCTCGAGAACCCCCCGGCCGTGGGCAGCTGACACGGGGAGTGGTTCCCCCAGACCCAGCGAGTAAAAATCCGCCTGGATCAGGTCGGCATCGCCGCCATCCACCTTGTTGACCACTAGGTGTACGGGCTTTCCGGTGCGTCGCAACTGATTGGCAATCCAGGCATCGCCGCCGGTCAGCCCACCCCGGCCATCCACCACGAACAGCAGACAATCCGCCTCGGCAATCGCCTGTTCCACCTGTTGATTCATGGATCGCTGGATGCCCTCGGCGTCCTGCCCCACCAGGCCCCCGGTATCAATGAGAATATAGGGCACCCCACCCATACGGCCGCGGCCATGGATGCGATCTCGTGTCAGGCCGGGCTGGTCATGAACCAGGGCATCGCGAGTGGCCGTGAGGCGATTGAAGAGCGTCGATTTACCCACATTGGGGCGCCCCACCAGGGCGAGTACAGGCAGCATGATGGGTTAGCGCCCCCCCCGGGCCAGCACGGCCAGGGTGCCATCCTGTCCCAACACCACCAGCCGGTCACCGGCGGGGCGCAGTGGCGCGGAGATCGGCCCATGGCCCACGCTGACCCGCGCCGCCAAGCCGCCATCCTCGGCATTCAGCCAATGGACTTGACCTTCCAGATCCCCCACCGCCAGCAGGTTGCCCCATACCGCCGGCGCGGACAGGCGTCGGTGCAGCAGTTGCTCCTGTTTCCACAAGGCCGCGCCAGTGCGCAGATCCAGTGCCCACACGCGGTCGTCGCTATCGGTCACGAACAGAGCCTGAGGACTGACGCTCAAACCCGCAAAAGAAGACAGCTTGCGCCGCCAGATCACTTCGCCGCTTCGCAAGGCCACCGCCGCCAGTTCGCCCTGATACATCGGTACGAAGGCGACCTCGCCAATGGTCACCGGTTCGGCACTGGGATCCACGATCCGCTCCAGCTCCGAGCGGCCCGAGGGCGGACTAACGGTGACCTCCCAACGGGGGACGCCCTCCCGGAGGGTCAGCAGAGACAACTTGCCACCGGCAAAACCCGCGAGGACATGGCCGGCAATGATGATAGGGGCTCCCGAACCCCGCACTGTCAACACGGGTAGCGGAATGTTGTACAACCACTGCCGGCTGCCGTCGTGGACATCGAAGCCATGGAGGCTGTTGTCGCTGGCTTGCACCACCACCCGATCACCCTGGATTCGAGGTACCGACAACACCGGGCCGCTGATCGGGATCCGCCAGCGTTCCTTGCCGGAATCCGCCTCCAGCGCCACCACCTCGGCCTTGGCCGTGCCGACCACCACGAGTCCTTCGCCAACCCCAGGGCCACCGGTAATTGGCAGTCCGGTACGGGCTTCCCATAGCAGGTTGCCATCGCTCAACCGCCGGGCCTGCACTGTCCCGTCAAAACCTGCGGCATAGACGGTCTCGGCGTTGATAGCTGGGGCCAGGCGCAGCCATTGTTTCTCGGTGCCCGAACCGATCCGGGCGCTCCAGACCGTCGTGACCGTGAGGCTGGGCTGGAAGACCGGCAATGGTGACGGCGGATTGGGATCTGGCGGCCCGGTGATCCACTCCATAGGGGTCGACAACCAGCTACACGCCGTGATCGCAAGGATCAGGGGCGGGAGGGCCAAGAATCTAAACAACCGGCATATGCGAGGCATCGTGAATTTCTCAGCTGCCGGGTGTTATAACGGGAGGCAGGTTGTCGAGTTTGAACTGCACCAGGGCACGATTGCTGACCTGACCGGCCAGAGCGGTCTCATAGGCCGCGTGGGCCTGGGAGAGATTACCCTGAAGGCTGGCGATGTCGCCCAAAATCACCGAGCGTTCGGCCTCAAAACCCGCGCCCTTGGGCTGCCGATCCAGCCATTGCAGAGCCTCGGAGGGATTGTTTTCCTGCAATAAAACCCGTGTTCGCCGGAGTACCGCGACCTCCCGCAAGGCGGGGTCAGGAGCCTGCTCTGCGACTTGGGCCAAGAGCCCCTTGGCCTCGCTGAGTTTTCCGGACTCCACCAGAACCCGCGCCGTCACCAGTTGGGCCAGGGCTGCAAAACTGGTGGGGCCGTAGTCCCGTACCAATTGTTCGGATTGCTGGGTGACGGCCTCGACCTTGATGGGCTTGGCCTCGGCGGCGTTCAACAATTGCGAGAAGGCGGCGGCGGCGGCTTCGTTGCGCTGATCCCGGTATTTGACCCAGC
>JBAXSA010000114.1:0-8458 GCA_037130945.1 Pseudomonadota bacterium
GGTTCCGCAAGTCCTTGATTTTCCTAAGTCGCCAGACTTGTGTGTAATGGCATGGTGTAAACCGGGAAATGAAGGGTGCCCGGAATCTTTTGAGAAGCGTTCAAGGAGTACCGCCATTGTTTTGTGAAACAAGGCCTTGATGCACCCATTCACGAGATGTTTTTACCCTGGCATGAGGCAGATTGGGACTGGCAGGATCCACCGTGATCTCGCGTCGACTGGGTGAAAGCACCAGATCCATGTCTTCCATGGGAACTGCACCCAGCAGCACCTCGTCCCCCAGAACTAGGGCACCCACATAGCAAAAGCGATTCTGAAAACTCACTTTGATCGGCCCCACATAGGGCACACTCATGGAGCGTCCATCGGCCACAGTGACTTCCCGCTTTGACTCCATCTCAAGATCAAGCTGAAGGGCTATGTGTTCGGGTATGCACAGCATCAAGGCACCCGTATCCGCCAAGGCTCGTGCCGTGATTGGCGTCAAACCCGGATTGCGTGGGTTGCCGAGGGTAATGTCCGCAAAAATATGTCCCATGGTGTCTTTCAATCTCCGTTTTATTTGATGTCAATCTGCCGGAGAAACCATTGGTTATCGCGCCATTCCAAATTTTCATCGATCCACACCCGG
Source organism: Pseudomonadota bacterium (assembly GCA_037130945.1). Lineage (GTDB taxonomy): Bacteria > Pseudomonadota > Gammaproteobacteria > Chromatiales > Chromatiaceae > JBAXSA01. The sequence goes on from JBAXSA010000114.1 coordinate 632, forward strand.
CGGCTTTGGATCGCTTGCGTATAGTCGTGCCGTCGGCTGTTATCCTGTCGAAGCAATTTGCTCATTGTTTCGACGGCACCCGCCCAGTTCTGGTGGTTGATCTGGGAATCAATCATCAAAAAGCCTGTTTGCGGATCCGTGGGATCCATCTGCCATGCCTTTGCCCAATTATGCCATGCCTTCATGGGTTGGCCATATTTCGCCCATATCTGTCCCATAGCCACATAGCTATTCCAGTTGGCATGGAATTGTCCGGCGATGCTCTCCAGAGACTTGGCCAACCGTGGCACATCCAATTGAGGACATCCGTCCTTGTGGTAGTAATCGCGCAGATTCTCGAGCGACATCCCAAAGGATATTAGATTGACGCGCTCAACCTGAGTGACTCGTTGTTCCAAACGATCGTATTCTGTATCTGGAATGGAGGCTTTCAGGAAACAGTAACAAACCAGCCGCATCACGGCGGTGGGAACACCTTGCTCGGGTTGTATGGAAGCGGCGCGATCCAGGTCTTGTAGGGATTCATGCAACAGACCTTTGGCAAGATGCAAGTTCATCAGGTCGTTCTGAATACGAACCGAGTTTGGGTGAGCCTCGGCGTCCGTCAGCACTAACTGTTCCCAAGAAGCCCAAATCTGAGTTCGCTGGAGGGTCGTCACCCCGACCAGAAGTGGAATGGTAATCGCTAGACCCATCCAGTAACGCCGATACCGTAGATCCCCGAGTTTCAATAGGCGCTCAAACAACAGCACCACTGTCAAAAAGACCCCGACACTTGGCAGATAGTTACGGTGTTCAAAGTAGATTTCCAGTGGGAAGATTCCCCCTTCCAAGCTATGTCCCACCAGAAAGAAAGCAAGACCAAAGGCCTCCCGTGGATAGCGAGCGGTGACCATCGACCATACCAGCACCCAGAGGATAACAAACCAGATCAGCAGGGCTAGAGCGGTGCCTGGGGGACTCCAAAGTCCCCGTGATACGGGAAAGTCGTCGTGATAGACCCCCAATTGGGAAAGCTCGGGGATGAGAAGATTCCGCAGATAATCCAGCAACACCCGCGACTCGGTGAGAAGTCGCTCGCCCAGGGTAAAGTCGCGGGTGCCATAATCAAGGAACGACGAGGCATGAGTGAAGAGATAGCCCGTGACAAGGATCAGGGGCAGCAGGGTGGTCAGGAGGAAGAAGCCTTGCAGAAAGCGTCGATCCGCGCTTTCCCCTTGAAAGCGAAATAGGAAAACCTCCAAGGTTAACAACAGGAAGGGCAATAGGACGCCGTTTTCCTTACTAAATATCGCCAGCGGCCCAGCCACCACCAGGGCGCTCAGAATCAGGCCACGGCCCCACCAGGAACCTATCTGGCGCAGCAGGCGTTGGCGACCGATGACATACCATAACAACCCCAGCAGACAGAACAGGGTCGAGAGCTGGGCCATGCGCTGAATCACATAAAGCACGGTGCTGACTTGCAGCGGGGCCAACAACCAGAGGGTACTGACGACTAAGGCGATGCCCCAATCTCGCGACGTGCGTCCCCCGTTATGGCCCAGTCGGCCCACCAGCCAGAAAACCAGACAACCGCACAACAGGTGGATCATCAGGTTGGTGTATTTGAATTCCGGAACCGACCCACCGCCTCTTAGGTAATCTCCGATCAAGGTCAGCATCGAAATCGGTCGCCTCAACCGGCCGGATTCGTTACTCCAGATCAGATCATACCAAGTGGTAATGCCATTGTTGAGCTGTTCGAGCGGTTGCAGGTTGACAACGTCGTCCAGTAACTCGGGGCCACTCAGACCTGGCCAATAGATTAAAACGGTCGCTATGAGCAACAGCCAGAAGGCCAGGCCCATCAGCAAGCCAAATTTTTTATGCTGATCGAACATCAGGGCACAAAAAAACCCCGGGAAACCCGGGGTTAAAATAGGTAACCTTCAACCGAAGAATCAGGTTATGTCAAAGCACTAACCATTAGCGGCAATTGGCGGGAACATATTTTGTATTAATATCGCCAGCATTCACTTTGTTGCAGTCCCAAGCAACCACGCCAGACGAATTCAATGTCGGGGTGAATTTGATAGTTTTACCACTAACCTTGTTATCCGCAGAGGCATTGAACATTACCGTAATCACGCCAGAAGCGCCTACCAACACGCTGGTTACATAATGGCTCGCAATGGTAATGGCCATGCCTGCTAAGGCGTTAGTAGTGGGCATGGTGCCTGTGCTAACACGGGCCTCGGCCACTGCTGACTCAGCCGCAGCGGCCAGACCGATACCCTCCGTCACCTTGGCGCGGACAATGTAGTCTTGATAAGCCGGGATGGCGATGGCCGCCAGAATACCAATGATAGCAACAACGATCATCAGCTCGATAAGGGTGAAACCGGATTGAGTACGTTTCATTTGATTCTCCAAAAAAAATTAAAGCCCGTTTGGGTGGTCAGTCTGGCTTGGATGCCAGGTACCTTGACCTCGTTGAAATCCTTTCCCGGCATGAGTAAAGCACTTATCGCGCCAACCTGGCCAACCACCAGCAGTCGCTCGAATCGTGGCTCGTTCCGCCTAGAAAATCGCGAGTGAAGTGACGGATATTGTCACTTCATGACAAATTGGCGCGATGAACATTCGAGAAACGGCGGGCCATATCAAAGAACGAGAGTGGCATGGATTAGTTGACATCTGGAGTATATACTTCAGATATACGATTGTTCGCCAGGGGAAACCTCATGCAAACCGCGAAAATATTCACCAGCGGCAATAGCCAGGCCGTCCGCCTGCCAAAAGAGTTCCGCTTCGTTGATAACGAGGTGGTAATCAAAAAGGTGGGGTGTGTGATCATGCTCTTCCCCACCCGTTACCGGGCGGAAGACCTCTTCGCGATGCTGAAGCAAATTGGTTCGCTGGAGATTGAGCGCGACCAGCCGCCGGAACAACCGATGCGCGACCTGATTTTGGATTAAATGGTCACGCACCTCTTTGACACCCACATCTGTATATTTCTGCTCAATCAGCGCGGCGGCCACGAGCATATCGTCCGACGAATGGACGGCATGCTTCGCGGGCAGATTGGTATTTCCGCCATCTCGGTGGCCGAATTGGCGTTTGGTGTCGCCGCCAGCCGCCGCCAAATCGACAACCTCGGCCGCCTGGAGCGATTTTTCGCCGAGTTCGAGCTGCTGCCATTCGACCATGCGGCTGCTCATCCCTATGGTTCGTTGCGCTACCATCTTCAGGCCCAGGGAACCCCCATCGGCGCTCTGGATCTTCTGATTGCTGCTCATACCCTGTCTTTGGATGCAACGCTAGTCACCCATAACACCCGCGAGTTCGCCCGCGTACCCGGCTTGAAGCTCGAAGACTGGACGACGCACACTGACCCGAGGAAACCACCATGGCCCTGACCCAATCCGAAGCCCCTGATCAGCAGCGCAAGATCCACTACCACACCCATCCCCGCCTAAATTATATGAGGATCAAACCATGTACCAAGCCATTGAAGCCATTTCCCGGGGTGGATGTGTCGAGCCACTGGAGATGGTTAGATTTGATGAAAATGAGCGCTTGCTGATTCTGAGACTTTCCAGGAGATGGGAATCTGCGGATACCCTGCCTGTCGAGCACATGGACTGGAGGCGTTTTGCCGGTGTGCTGAAGGGATCGGCCAACTTCAATGGCGACCCGTTGGACATCCAACAGGAAATGCGACATGAGTGGGACTAAGTTTCTTCTGGACACTAACGTGATCATCGGTTTGCTCAAGGGTCATGCCGCGTCGATTGCGTTGGCCGAAGAGGCTGGTCTGATATTGGGAAAGGCCGCAGTAAGCCAGATTACCCGCATCGAACTGCTTGGCTATCCCAGACTGACTGTGGATGAAGAGCGAGATATCCGCGATTTTCTGAATGCTTGCGAAGTGTGTCTGCTGGACGAATCGGTCGAAGCCGAGACAATCCGATTGCGTAAGATCGGCGTTTTCAAACTACCCGATGCCATTATTGCCGCGACCGCCATTGCGAAAGTAATGCACCTGCTGACGCTGGATCGGGAAATATCGCGGAAGTTGCAGGAACTGGGGCATGGAGGATAACCCTATGACCCTGATGATTAAACCCCAACCCTGCTTGACCGTGGAAGACTATCTGGAAGGCGAACTGACCAGCGAGATCCGCCACGAATACATCGGCGGACGCGTCTACGCCATGACCGGCGCCAGCGTGACCCACAACCTGATCGCTGGCAATCTATTCGCCGCCTTGCGCACCCTTTCCCGTGGCGCGGGCTGCCAAGTTTTCATCTCCGACCTCAAGGTGCGGCTTTATATCGCTGGCGAGGACATCTTTTACTATCCGGATGTGATGCTGTGCTGCGATCCAACGGAGCGCGAGACCCACTACCGCACCCATCCCTGCCTGATCGTGGAGGTGTTGTCCAAATCCACCCAGCGCATTGATCGCCGCGAGAAGCTGCTGTCCTATACCACCCTGCCCTCTTTGCGCGAGTACCTGCTGGTGGCTCAGGATCGTCGCGAGATTCTGTGCCACCGCCGCGACAATGGCTGGATTGTGGAGCGACTGACCGGGGGCGTGGTGCGGATTGACTGCCTGGATGCCGCCATTCCCCTGGAGGCGATCTACGAGAATGTCGAGTTAGGGTAATGGTATACTGCCCCATTATGAATCGTCCCAATATACTTCTGATCAGTAGAAACTTCCCCCCGTTGCTCGGTGGCATGGAGCGCCTGAACCAACATCTGCTGTTGGAATTGCACAGAACCTATGACGTCCATCTGGTGGGGCCCGAGGGCGCAGCGGATTATGTGCCCCACCCCGAATGGGTATCGGCCTGTCCAGCGGCTCCAATCCATCGTTTTCTAACCACGGCCATGCTCTCAGCCGCAAAAGTGGCGAGGCGGATTCAGCCTCATCTGATCATTGCCGGTAGCGGCGTGAATGCCGTGCCAGCCTGGGTTGCCGCCAGAGCATCCGGTGCGCCCTGGATGGTCTATCTGCATGGGCTTGATATCAGCTTTGACCATTGGGCCTATCGACGGGTGTTTTTGCCCATTATTCGCCGGGCAAACGGCTGGATCGTGAACAGCCACGCCACGGCCACTCTGGCATACCAAGCCGGACTTGCGGAAGAACGGGTTCATATCCTTCACCCTGGCGTGGCAGTTCCAAGCCAATTACCCTCCGCCGAAGAAATTGCCACTTGGTGCCAAAAATTCGGCCTAGGGAACCGGCCCATCATGCTCTCCGTGGGCCGGTTGACAAAGCGAAAGGGCTTGCGGGAGTTTGTTCTAAAGGCCATGCCGGCGATCCTCCATGCAGTACCGGAGACGCTGTTGGTGGTGATCGGCGAGGAACCGAAATCCGCCCTGGCGGCTCTTGGTGGACTGCGGGAACTCCACGAGGCCATCGACCAGACCCACTGCGGCGAACATGTAAAATTCCTCGGAGAATTTCCTCTGCGGCCTGACGGAATGGTCGATAGAAATCTCTCTCTGGCCTATTCCGCCGCCTCCGTATTGGTATTTCCAGTCCTGGATATTCCGAGTGACGTGGAAGGATTCGGTATGGTCGCGATTGAAGCAGCCGCTCATGGCCTGCCGACAGTCGCCTTTGCCGTTGGCGGTGTTCCCGATGCCGTGTCATCGGAGCATTCTGGGGAATTGCGGTCGCCGGGTGATTACCTTGGATTAGCCAATGCCATCGTTGGATATTTACAGTCTGGTAGAAATCCTCGGCAGTCCGAGTCTTGCCAAAATTTCGCCAAACAGTTTTCGTGGGATCAATTCGGTATTAAATTGCGGCAGATCTGCGCGAATCCGTACCCCGGAACCTATGTCTCATGACAAATAAGCCACTTCAGCTTGGCTTCTCCAGCTACATAGCTTTCGATGCCCAAGGACGACGCCAGAAGGGGTTTAAGGTATTGGCCATCTTGTCAGATTACCTTGGAGATCTGGATAAGCTGACACTGTTGGACATAGGTTGCTCGACCGGTTTCATGACCGCTTTGTACGCCGAACACTTTCGGGATGTTACGGGCATCGATATTGATGCGCCGGCTGTTAGCCATGCCGCACAACACAACACGAACGTGCCAAATCTTCACTGGTTGATCCAGGATTCCCAGTGTCTGGGTTTTAGGGATGCAGGATTCGATGTCGTTATATGCACTCACATTTACGAACATGTACCTGATGCCCATCGCCTTATGGCCGAAATCCACCGTGTTCTGAAGCCAGGTGGCGTATGTTTTTTCTCGGCAGGCAACCGATTCAGCTTGATGGAACCCCACTATCGTCTGCCGTTGTTGTCGGTGATTCCCAAATGGCTTGCGCACCGTTACCTGGCCTTGTTGGGTAGAGGAAGCCATTATTATGAAACGCATCTGAGCTTTGTTGGATTACGAAAACTGGTGGCGAGTTTTGAGGTAGTTGACTACACCATTCGGGTTGTCCAGGAGCCGGTCAAGTTTCATGCGGAAGACATGATTGAGCCAAGTAGTTTTAAACAACGGGCGCTGCTGGTTTTTCTCAAGATCTTCTATGGGTTGTGTCCAACCTATCTGTGGGTGTTAAAAAAGACCGAAAAGGTTGACTAATGAATCGTGCGTCTGAACCAGCCATCTGGCTCCCCGCTGTCCGTGCGGGGAGCGGAGCGGATGTCTTCACAGAACGATTGGTTGATGGTCTGAATCGCCGGGGGCTACGCGCCGAGATTGCCTGGCTACCTCACCGCGCCGAATACGCGCCCTGGGCTGTTTCAGTTCCACACCCACCGGCTTGGGCCAATATTGCCCATATCAACAGTTGGCTGCACCCGCGTTTCATCCCTGGCGGATTGCCGATTGTTGCCAGCATGTTCCATTGTGTACTCGACCCGGCTTTGAGCCCCTATAAAACACATCTTCAAAGGCTATATCACCGTTTCTGGGTCAAGCCATTGGAGCAAAAGGTTCTGGCACGCGCCGGCCAAGTGATAGCCATCAGCCAATACACCAAAGAACGTACCGAAGAGATTTATGGGATCTCCGGGATTCAGAAAATCCTTTGCGGTATTGACCTGGCGTGCTTCCAACCCACGCCCAGCAAGTCGTGTCACAGCCCCTTTCGACTGCTCTTCGTTGGCAATTGGTCGCGCCGCAAGGGTGCCGATCTTCTTTTACCCATCATGCGAATGTTGGGCAAGGATTTTGAATTATGGCTACTGGCCGGTTTGCGTGCATCCCAACTATCTGATCTGGCACCCAATATCCGCTTACTGCCACCCTGCGCCGACGACACCGCGATGGTCACACTCTATCAAGAGTGCGATGTCCTCCTTTTTCCATCACGCCTGGAAGGTTTTGGGCTTGCCGTACTCGAAGCCCAATCTTGTGGTCTCCCAGTCATTGTCACCCATGGATCGGCCCTACCCGAAATCGTCGAACAGGGCGTCACCGGTTTCCTATGTCCACAAGACGATGTGAGCGCATTTGCCGCAGCTTGTCAGCACCTGTCTGCGGATCCGTTACTTTGGCGACGCATGGGCGAGGCCGCTCGCACTCGTGCCGTGGCCCATTTCGGCATTGAAACCATGATCGACCGATACGTTGCGGTCTATCGCTCGGTTCTTGAACAACCCTAGTACAAGTCTCTAATCAATATTACCTTTTATTTTCTTTCATAAAATCATATATTTCATTGAACGTTTTTGTCACTTCGGCAGCCTTTTTATTATAATCTGTATTAGTGGAGCCTTGTTTAACCCTATCTATAGCCGGTTTTGCAAGCTTCATCGTCAAAAACACGCCAATCTTTGCTGCAATCTTTTCAATTAT
>JBAXSA010000115.1:0-8399 GCA_037130945.1 Pseudomonadota bacterium
TGATCGCGCCCCGGTCTGTCCCATGGCTGTGGGGGGGGCTGTCTGGCGTGCCCTGGCCGTTGTGGGCGGAGTCCGGCCAGCGGCTGGTGTCTTCCGAAACCTCGTGGGCCCTATCCGGTGGTTTGCTGGTCGTTTTAGGGCTGATTCTGGCCCTGACCTGGGCGGCGCGCCGTCTCGGCATGATGCCGCCGGGCGGGAACGGCCCCATCAAGCTCCTGGGAGGGCTCTCGGTGGGGACGCGGGAACGGGTCTTGCTGATCGAGGTGGACGGCGTCCGTCTGTTACTGGGCGTCGCCCCGGGCCGGGTTCAGGCACTCCATGTACTGGCCCCTCTCCCGATCGATACCACCCCTTGAAAAGCCTGTTGTTTCTACTGCTGTTGCCGTGGGGGATCGCCGAGGCGGCTCCGGGACTGGATGTCCTGACGGTGACAACGGGGCCTGGCGGGGCGCAGTCCTACGCCCTGTCCCTACAGGTTTTCCTGATCATGACCGCCTTGTCCCTGCTGCCGGGGGCGCTGCTCATGACCACCTCTTTTGTTCGCATCACCATTGCGCTCTCCCTGATGCGTCAGGCCATGGGCACCACCGGTGCCCCCTCCAACCAGGTCATGGTGGGGCTGGCGTTATTCTTGACAATCTTCATCATGTCGCCGGTCTTCCAAAAGGTCTACGACCTGGCCCTGGAACCCTACCTGAACGACAAGATGAGTTTTCAGGAGGCGTTTTCGCGCGGGGTCGAGCCGGTCAAGGCCTTCATGCTTGCGCAAACCCGCCATGAAGATCTGGAACTATTCGCCCGGATCTCCCACTACGGCCCCCTGAAGGGTCCCGATCAGGTGCCCTTGACGGTGCTGATGCCGGCTTTTGCCACCAGTGAGATCAAAACGGGTTTTACCATCGGGTTTTTGCTGTTCATCCCGTTTTTGGTGATTGATCTGGTAGTGGCCAGCGTATTGATGTCGATGGGCATGATGATGCTGTCCCCGATGATCATTTCCCTGCCCTTCAAGATCATGTTGTTTGTTTTGATCGATGGATGGGGGTTGCTGTTTGGTGCCCTGGTGTCAAGTTTCAATATCCCGGGAACCTCTCCATGACCCCAGACACCGTCATCGCGCTGGGGCACAAAACTCTGGAGATCACGGCCATCCTGTCGGGGGTGGTGTTGTTACCGGCGCTGCTGGTGGGTCTGGTGGTGTCGATTCTGCAAACCGCCACCTCCATCAACGAATCGACCCTGACCTTCATCCCGAAGCTGGTCGCCGTGGCCGTAGTGCTGGTGGTGGCGGGCCCCTGGATGCTGAACCTGATCATGGATTTCACGGAAGAGATCATCAACAGCATTCCCGAATTGATCGGATAGCTTAGGGGGTCAGCGCCGGTGACGGTTCTCGATACCCAGGTGGCGGCCTGGTTGGCCTCGATCCTCTGGCCCCTGATTCGCATTACGGGGCTCTTCGTGGCCGCGCCGCTATTCATGCTTCCGGCTTTCCCTAAGCGTTTCAAGGCGCTACTGATCTTGACCCTGACCCTGGTGTTGGCACCGTTGCTGCCACCCGCGCCCCTGGTCGAAATCTTCAGCGCCGACGCCCTGCTGATTGGCATACATCAACTAATCATCGGCCTGGTGATGGGTTTTGTTCTACAGTTTGTCTTTGGTGCCCTGTTGTTCGGTGCCCAGAATATTGCTTCCGCCATTGGCCTGAGCTATGCCTCGATGGTGGATCCCGTCAACGGCGTTCAGACTCCCGTGATGGCGGAGGTCTACATCAATCTCGGTACCTTGAGTTTTCTGATGCTCGATGGCCACCTGAAACTCATCGAGATGCTGGCGGAGAGCTTTTATTCCCTGCCCATCGCGACCAGCGGGCTGCCCCTCCAAAGCCTTTACGAGGTACTCGACTGGGCCAGACGGATGTTCGAGGTGGGCTTGTCGATGACGTTGCCCGCGATTGGGGCGGTGCTGTTGGTGAATATTGCCTTGGGGGTTTTATCCCGGGCGGCCCCACAATTGCATATTTTTGCCATTGGATTCCCCATTGCCCAGCTTTTGGGCTTTGTCTTGTTGTGGGTCACCCTGGCGGACACCCTGGGGAATTTTCAGGAGATGCTCGACGATGCACTCCTCTTTGTCCGAGAATTATTGCGACTAGAGTAAGTCATGGCCGAAACTCCGGATGGTGAGGAAAAAACCGAACAGGCTACGGACAAACGACTCGACCAGATGCGGTCGGAAGGCAATATCCCCCGATCCAAGGAACTCAACTCCGCAGCCATGACCCTGGTCGGTGCCTTCGGCATTATTCTGTTTGGCCGATCAATCACCACGGGCATGATGGAGATGATGACCCGCAGTCTTTCTTTTACACGGGAAGATCTGCTTCAGGATCCCACGGTGATAATCCGCCGGTTTTTTGAAGTCACGGGGGATAGCTTTTTCCTCATCGCACCACTCATTGCCTGGCTCATGGTGACATCCCTCCTGTCGTCGGTCTTTCCAGGGGGCGTCAACTGGAGTCCGTTGAAGCTCAAATTCAGCAACATGAATCCTATCAAGGGGCTTCATAAACTGGTGTCGGTCAACGGGCTTATGGAACTCGGAAAATCCCTGGTCAAGTTTTTCATCATCGCGGGATTGGTGTGGTTGATTGTCAAATCCTCGCTGGGCAAGATGTTGGCTCTGCAAAATCAGGATGCCACCACGGCGATATGGGATTTGGGGTCGATGTTGTCCTGGTCTTTCGTCAAGATTGCCGCGACCCTTCTGCTGCTGGCGGGTTTCGATGTGCCCTACCAGATGTGGAGCTGGCAACAAAAGGCCAAAATGACCAAACAAGAGGTCAAGGACGAATGGAAAAATGCCGAGGGCAACGCAATGGTCAAGGGCAAGATTCGCAACATGATGCGGCAAATGGCCGCAGCGCGCATGATGCAGGATGTGCCGAAGGCAGACGTGATCGTGACCAACCCCAGCCACTTTGCGGTAGCACTGCGCTACGACCAAGCTCAGATGGGTGCCCCCAAGGTCATCGCCAAGGGACGGGATCTCGTTGCCGAAAATATCCGGAAGGTGGGCGGAGAGGCTCGTGTGCCAATTATTACCTCGCCACCTCTGGCCCGGGCGCTGTATTTTAATGTCGAGGTGGGGGATCCGATCCCGGCGGGACTTTATGTCGCAGTGGCCAAGATTCTGGCCTATGTCTTCCAACTTCGGGCGGGGCAAACCGGCGGAAGCCCCCCCAAACCGGGGGATCTACCCATCCCACCGGATCTAAAACACTAGATTGGCGTTAGCCGACGGTGGTGCCTCGCGAAAGGCCCCACCGCCGGAAAAAGACCGATGAAGGACTTTAATTATTGGACTGGGGCAGCCGGGGCGGCAGACTTGTGGTGCTTCGCCTTAGCCTTTTTGGCCTTGGTGACCTTGGCGGCGCATTCCGGCGACAGCTTGTCCTTGACGGCCTTCAGACAAGACTTGACGGCCTTGCCCTTTTTGTCGGCGCAATTGGCCTGGATGTCGGCGGCGCAAACCTGAGACATGCTGGGTGCCTTGGACTTGGCATCGACGGATACGGCGGTAACCAGGGCTAGGGCAAAAATGGCCGTGGTGGCAATGCTACTAATTTTCATGAACAATCAACTCCAACGTTTAAGAATAAAAAAACCCTTGGACAGGCCAAGGAAGAACCAAAAAATTTCACCGAGTCGGCGTTTCCCCCCCAAAAAAATAAATAAACCGGCTTGGCGCTCCCTAGGGGATTCGAACCCCTGTCGCCGCCGTGAGAGGGCGGTGTCCTAGGCCTCTAGACGAAGGGAGCCTGTCAGTTCTTTTGCTCGAGGGAAAACCCGAATCCTGATATTATACGAATAAGGCCACTGGCTCAATGACCCCGAAAAAAAACTACACCCCCGGCCTGGGGGTTCCTTGAAACCAGCCGTTGTCATCCCGGGTCCATTGTGATTCCCAACATCATCCCCCGCCCCTCGCATATTATTTCACGCGCCCATATCAGTGAGAACGCCCTGACGGTGCTGCGGCGCCTGCGCAGGGCTGGTTTTCAGGCCTATTTGGTCGGAGGCGGGGTGCGGGATCTGCTGTTGGGACGTGAGCCCAAGGATTTTGACGTGGCGACCGATGCCTCTCCCGAGCAGGTTCGGCAAGTTTTTTACAACTGCCGGTTGATTGGCCGCCGCTTCCGCCTCGCCCATGTCCACTTTGGCCAGGATATCGTCGAAGTGGCGACGTTTCGCGGGAGCGGCACCGAGACGGAGGAAGAGACGGGAGATCGCTGTCTGAAAAACGGCAGGATCATCCGGGACAACATCTACGGCACCCTGGAGGAGGATGCTCTGCGCCGCGATTTCACGGTCAACGCCCTCTATTACAACATTGAAGACTTCTCGGTGGTGGATTTCGCGGGGGGCATGGCGGATCTACAGGCCGGCCGTCTGCGGCTGATTGGCGATCCCGATCAACGGTACCGGGAAGATCCGGTGCGCATGCTCCGAGCAGTTCGCTTCGCCGCCAAGCTGGGATTTCAGTTGAGCCCCGAGTGCGAAGCACCCCTGTCCCGCATGAGCCATCTGCTCCACGAGGTACCCGCTGCCCGGCTCTTCGAGGAGATCTTGAAATTGATGCTGTACGGCACAGCGGTCGAGGCCTTTGAAAAACTTCGCCATTATGGTCTCTTCGCACATTTGTTCCCGGTTACCGAAGAGGCACTGACCCATGAGGAGGGGCAATTCCCCCTCTTGCTCGTAGCCCGGGGATTGGCCAATACCGATCAGAGAACCCTGCAAGGAAAACCTGTCACACCGGCGTTTTTGTTCGCCATCCTGTTGTGGGAGCCGGTTCGGCGGCGGATGCTCGCCCTCGAGGATCAGGGGCATCCCCCTCAGGCGGCGGTGCATGAGGCCGCTGATCAGGTGCTGATCTCTCAGCAACGCTTGGTGGGTATTCCCAAGCGTTTTAGTCTACCGATGCGGGAGATCTGGGCGCTCCAGGAACGCTTCGAGAGCCGAACCGGCAAACGTCCGTTTCGTTTCGTGGAACATCCCCGATTTCGTGCCGCATTTGATTTTATGATGTTGCGCGCCGAGGTGGGGGAGGTCGAGGCCGACGTCGCGGCCTGGTGGCGCGACTTCCAGAAGGCCGACGAGGCCGGCCGGCTGGCCTTGCTGACCCCTCATAAACAACGTGCCCACCGGCGCCGCCGGCGGCGCGGGGGCGCGCGGGGGCGCGCCGCCACCCAGACCATCGACTAACCGGTTCCGCCGGTCATGCCCGCGTCCGCTGTTTGCTATGTCGGGTTGGGCTCCAACCTGGAGCCATCGCTGGCGACTCTCCAGGCCGCGCTGGTGACGATGAAAGGACTGGCGGATGTCCGGGGAATTCGCGTCTCCCGCTTTTACCGGACAGCGCCCGTCGGACGCCAGGATCAACCCTGGTTCGTAAACGCTGTGGCGGGTTTTCATAGCACGCTCGATCCCTTTGCCCTCCTGGACAGCCTGTCGATGATCGAAAAAACCCACGGACGCCAGCGCTCTGAACGCTGGGGGCCACGCACCCTCGACCTGGATCTGCTGCTGGCGGGCGATCAGTGCCTGGATGATCCCCGGCTCAGGCTGCCGCACCCCGAGCTACACCGGCGGCCCTTTGTCCTGATCCCTCTGGCCGAGATTGCCCCGGTAGACCTCATGATTCCGGGGCGAGGCCGGCTGGATGAATGGGTGGAGGCCTGTTCGCACACCGGTATTGAACTGATCGAGATCCCGGTATCCGCCGTTGACTAGCCTGCCGCCCCAGGCTCTGTAACAATCATTCGTTTAACCCTGGTGAGCTGATCGGTTGTCCTTTGCCATGCTCCATCGCATTACCTCACGCACCCTCCGGCGAAAAAAGCAGAATGGCGAGAAAATCGTCTGTCTAACCGCCTATGATGCTAGCTTCGCACGCCTGGCCGAAAATGCCGGGGTGGATGTCCTGCTGGTCGGTGATTCTCTTGGCAATGTGATTCAGGGCCATGCCACCACCTTGCCGGTGACCATGGGCCAAATGCTTTACCACACTGTGGCCGTCTCGCGAGTCTGCCAAAACGCCCTGGTGCTGGCGGACATGCCCTTTCTGGCCTACGCCACGGTAGACCTGGCGCTGATGAACGCCGGCCGTTTCCTTCAGAAGGGCGGTGCGCACATGGTCAAACTGGAAGGCGGCACCCCCCAACTGGAGAAGGTGCGCCGTCTGACCGAGGAAGGCATTCCGGTGTGTGGGCATCTGGGTCTCCAGCCCCAGTCAGTACATCGCACCGGCTACCGGACTCAAGGCCAGGATGAAGATTCCGCACGGCGCATTGCCACCGAGGCCCAGCAGCTACAGGAGGCGGGTGCGGTGCTGTTGGTGCTGGAGTGCGTTCCTTTTGACCTGGCCCAGCGGATCAGCGTATCACTCGCCATTCCCACTATTGGCATCGGTGCCGGGCCCGCCTGCGACGGCCAGGTACTGGTTCTCTATGATCTCCTGGGCATCACCCCGCCACCCCGTTTCGCCAAGGATTTTTTAAGCGGTCGGGGCAGCATTGCCGAGGCCATCACGGCCTATGTGGTGGCGGTTCGCGCCGGCACATTTCCCGAATCCGACGGCCGCTGATTCATGCAGACCGTCCACGCCCTCCCGGCGCTCCGTGCGATTCTGGCCGTCTGGCGTCAAGCCGGTCAACGCATTGCCCTAGTGCCCACCATGGGCAACCTCCACGCCGGCCATCGGGCCCTGGTGCTAAAAGCCCGGACACTGGCGGATCGAGTGGTAGCGACGATCTTCGTCAACCCGATGCAGTTCGGCCCTCTTGAGGATCTGGCCGCCTATCCAAAAACTCTGGCAGCGGATCAGGACGGCCTAGCGGCTGCTGGGGCGGATCTCCTGTTCACGCCTGCCGTCGTGGAGATCTACCCCCAGGGTCTTGAGCATCAGACCCGCGTCGAGGTTCCCGGACTTTCCAGCATCCTGTGCGGGGCCAGTCGACCAGGACACTTTGCCGGGGTGGCCACGGTGGTTTGTAAGCTCTTCAATATGGCGCAGCCCGATCTCGCCCTGTTCGGCGAGAAGGATTTTCAGCAATTACTGGTTATCCGCCGAATGGCTCAGGATCTGGCATTCCCCGTGGAGATCATCGGTTATCCCACGGTTCGCGAGGCCGACGGTTTGGCGATGAGTTCCCGCAATGGCTATCTGACCCCGGAGGAACGGGCGCGGGCACCCTGTCTATTTGCGACCCTGCAACAATCGGCCCAGAGGATTCTGGCGGGCGGCGACCTGGCCCGTGTGACCCATGACGCCTGCGGGGCACTGGCAGCAGGGGGACTAAAACCCGAGTATGTCGCCATCCGGCGCGCTGCTGACCTGGGGGAACCCGGGGCCGATGATCAGGACTTGGTGATTTTGGCCGCCGCCTGGTTGGGACGCACCCGGTTGATTGATAATTTGCAGGTGATCAGTGGTAAGCCAAATCATGATCGGCGTGCAGGCTGAAAATCCTTGGCCAGTGTCCGTCACATTAGCCGCTCATCGAACAATGGGCACAGGTTGATGGGGAACCTGAACGGGGCATCCAGGCAGATTGATTTTGATTTTGATTTTTTTGGCGAGTCGGTTGGCACTTATTCGCCGGTAGTCGCTGCTGCGATTGAAAACCTGTCGGCTACCCGCTTAAGCCGCGACAGTTTATAAATCAACAACTTGCTGACTCAGATCAAATGCCGTTCGCCCTGAGCTGTGAGCCTGTCGAAGGGCTGCTTGTCGAAGGGAGAAGGGTGCGGGCTCACGTCCTTCGACTGTTCGACAGGCTCACAGCTCAGGACGAACGGGCTCCTCCTCGCCAAGAGTGTCGCGGCTTAGGCGGATAGCCTCCGTACAGGTTTCTGGGTGGCAGTGGAATGTGGTAGTGCTTCCACGCACCGCGAGTGTGGCCTTGACCTGCTTGATGAGCGCCACAGGGGGATTATGGTTGAGACAGGCTGCCATTTGCGCTTTTCGCAAGCATCCAGCGTTCACAGAATAGGGTTCCTGCCCTGGAAGCGACTCCCTCGCTCTCGATCTTCACCGACAGGTTGTACGACGACATCATCGCGGTCTTGCTCAGGTTGTGGCTTCCAATGATGGTGGTGTCGTTGTCGAAGATGAACAGCTTGTCGTGCAGGAATCTCTCTGCTGGCATGAACCGGATGTGCCACCCGGCCTCCTGCAATACCTTGGCGGCTCCCATGTTGAACTCTGGCATTGCGTACCGCTTGGGGATAATGGCGAGGATGGCGCGGCAGTCAAGGCCATCCAATGCTGCCTTTGCCAGCAGCTTCAACAGGTTCTCGCTGGGTGGCATGGGGTAACCCCAGCTCTCTGCCAGC
>JBAXSA010000116.1:0-8345 GCA_037130945.1 Pseudomonadota bacterium
TCTTGAAAAACACGAATGGGTCTGGTGTTCCGGTGCCATGGTGAAGGCCGTCGATTTCGTCAAACCACCCGAGACACAGAGCCAACACTGGCGCCTGCTCCAGGTCAAGAATCGGGACAATTCGGAGAACTCGTCGTCGAGCGCGATCCGTCTCAACACGCGCATAGAGAAGTGGCACAGAACCTTCTCTAGGAGGCTCGGCTCGAACTGGGAGGCTTTTCCGGACGACGCGCTGCGCCAAAACCTTTCCGAAGACACCTTCAAGGCGTTTGTGCGGGACTACCTGCGTACTCTACGCCATTAGGAACAGTAGCCTTTTCCCAGTTTGTCAACACCTTTCACACTGCATCTACGGAAAACAGATCCATCTGTTTTTCCTGGCACAGCTCGGAGGGCTTGAGAGACTTTCCGGCGGGTTTGGCCCGCATATCTCCGCCATGTAGAGCCATCATTGCGCGTGTGCGCGTCTCCCACGAGACTTCGTCGGTGTCTTTGTAACGGCTGAAGGGAAAACCGATGGGCGGAGATTCGTTTCTTCCCGCCCTGTGCGCGAGAATGGCGCGGCCCACGGCCTCGCCGAGTCCCACGGGAACGGCGTTGCCGATCTGCCTGTACTGGTCGGCCAGCGCACCACAGACGATCCAGTTGTCCGGGAATTGCTGGATACGCAGGTATTCCTGTACGGACAGCGGGCGATGCTCGTCCGGATGGCAGATATCGGTGGCTGGCATCGTCGGCGACGTGACCAGCGTGCAGGAAGGTTTGTTCCAATCGAGACGCCGCAGAAATCCGGTTTTACCACCACCGGCGTCGAACGACCCGCCCAGGGCCTCACGGTGAAGCTCATGGGGGAGGTGCTTCCAGTACTGACCGGGGCCCAGCATCCGGTAGAACCGCAGGCGATCCTCGGGAAACTCCTCGTGGTCACCGGCTCGCGGATTTACCCCTTCGAGCGCCTCGCGCAGCGTGCGCCATTTTGGTAAACCAAAGGCACCCTCCCGCGAATGCGTTGGCATCAGATGGGGCAGTTTCTCGCCGTCACGCGAACACAGCAGAATGACGCGCTCGCGCGACTGTGGGACACCAAAATTTGCGGCGTTGTAAAGGTTGAAGGAGACTCCGTAGCCGCCGCCCCGAAGCAACCCCAGGACGTGCATGAGGGCACCGCCCGGACATTCCTCGGAACCCGGCGTCCATCCCTCGCCACGCATGACGTGTGGTGTATGGCTCATCGGGGCCGACAACAAACCTCGCACGTTCTCCAGCACAGCGTATTTCGGGCGCAGTTCCAGGATCAGATCCACATAACGCAGAAGTGCGTTGCCCCGGACGTCCTTAAAACCGCGCCGGGCCCCGGCCGTGGAGAAAGTCTGGCAGGGCGGGCCACCCGCCATGACATCAATCTCGTCTTTCGAGGCAAGGCCTGCCGCAGCGCGGATGTCCCCGGCGCGGTATTGCCAGACATCGCCGAGCAGGGCGATGTCCGGACGGTTGGTGGTGATGGTGCGCCGGCAGGTTTTATCAGACTCGCACGCGAGCAGTAGCGGGATGCCAGCCTTTTCCAGCCCCTGATCCAAACCCATGGCCCCGGAAAAAAAGGAGAGGGCCTTGATCTCTGGCAGGGTGCCAGGCACCCGGTACCTGTCCTCGGGAGGCTGGGTGGCACCCGCACAGAGATAAATTTCGACCGCAGCCTTGGTGGTCAACCACTGCTTGCCAAGCTGCCGACCTTCGATGGCACCTGAGCGCAGCAGTGTCCGGACCCTTTGCTCGGAAACGCCCAGCCGGGCGGAAGCTTCCCGAGTCGAGATGGATTCTGGTATCGTCATTATTTCGTTCTCGAAATACAGTCTATACCACAAATTCTAGCATGATAACGCCGGGCTTGGTACACTTCGCCAGGCCGTTCGCACGGTCTGTCCAGCTACAAACTCAACTTTGAGATTTATAAGGAGAACCTCTTGATGAGGAGATTTGCCATTCACCTTTTGGCCGCATCCGTGGGTGCCCTCTGCGCCACCCAGGCATGGGCCGAAGATGCCAAGGCCCCCGTCGCTGCGGCCACCGCAGCCACCCCACCCGCTGCCGCGCCAGCGCCTGCCGCCGAGCCCAAGGCAGGGCCATCTAGCATGGATGTCGAACGCCTGGCGCATTATCAGGAACTCCGGTCACGCGCCAAGGAAATGGGCGTTGACATGCCAGAAACCCCGGCCTGGGCCAATCGTCCCTCTCGTCCAGCCCCACCCAAGATGATGAGTGACGAGGAAAGGAAGGCCCACTACGAGGCCATGCGCAACATGTCCATGGAGGAACGCATGGCAGCGCGTGACAAGTGGTATGACGCCATGCGCGAGCGGGCGAAGGAAAGAGGCATTGACCTCCCGACCCCGCCCTGGAAGGAGGATGGCCGCCGGGAACAAATGCGTAAAACCATGGACGCCATGACCCCCGAACAGCGGGCGGCCTGTATGAGCATGCACCGGCACCACATGCCCCCCATGTCCCAAATGCCGCCCATGCCCCTCATACCGCAAATGCCTGAAAATATGTCCGGCGACGACGACGACGACTGGGCTCCCGGCATGGGCCCGGATCGTGGCGGTTACGGCCCCGGCCCTGGGAGAGGTACCCCGCCTTGGGGATACGGACCGCACGGCTACGGTAACTAACTAAAAACCCCTAAGCCTGGGTGGCGTTCGCTGAACGCCACCCGAAGGTGATCTCCTCCTACGAGGCGGCCCCTGGCGGTAAATAAAACCTCCCTCAGACCTCCCCGCGATCCGTGCGGTTCATGAGTTCCTGCACGGTGCGTTCGTCCCAGAAGGGTTTTCCGGGTGCTGGGCGCTCGGTCTCATTCCACAAATAGGCAATCTGCTGGGCCGACAGGCGATTTTTTACAAATTCATCGCTACTCAGTTCGGCCACCAGCGCCTGTTCATAGGCCTTGAATCCGATCAATTGCACGAGATCCTGCAAACCAATCGCTACGCCACGCTCCGCCTGAACGGCATCCAGAGCGGCGTCCAAACCCTTGCTGACAACCAGATCCGCAGCCAGTTTTTCCAGCGGAACGGATTTTAATTGACCGGTGGGATCCCTGGCCGGTGGCTCCAGCGGGGCGGATTTGGCCTTCTTGGCAGGTGATTCGACCGCCGCTCCCTTGATGTGACGGCGAGCCTCGGTCACACAAAAACGCGTCTGATCCGTTGCCAGATGGGAGAACATCTGGTTCAACCGATCCAGATGGTTGGCCGTATCCAGCATCGTCTGCATCCGCTTCCAGGCCTCGGACGTAGGTATCGCATGGCCTGCGAAGAGCACCGTAGAATTTTCAGATTTGTCAGCCATGTTTAAGTGTCACTCAAGATTACAAAACAGCGGCCTAGCGGGCATCCCGGCGCCGTCTGGCAAAGCGAAAGGCCTCGTGAATCGCCTGTGTCACCTGGGCCTTGAGTTCCTCCCATTCCAGATCGTTGAGGCTGAAGGCCAAATCCACGCTATGGCGTACATAGCGAGGCGGCAGGCGATTTAGGGCAATACAAGCCAGGTCTTCCATAAAATTCTCGTCCAGGTCTTCACCAAGCTCCGCCAAGATGAGGGGGATCTGTTCAAAAACCATACGCTCGTAATAATTACTGACGGAGCTAAACACTGAAAATCTCTCCTGATGGACATGGGACTATTCGTGCGTTCGATACGCCAAGTCTCGTTTGATCCAAGTATAGAACGCTTTACGAGGGCTTGGCATCAGGATCGCCAAAGCGTTGTTCGACATAATCATCCAGCAGGCGGAAAAAGGCCTCGGTCAGGGGTTCTCCCTTCAGCGTTGTCCGCTTTTCGCCATCAATATAAACCGGTGCAATGGCTTGTTCACCGTTGCCAGGCAGGCTGATGCCGATATCGGCGTGTTTACTTTCGCCAGGGCCGTTGACTACGCACCCCATCACCGCTACCCGCAATCCCTCGACACCCGGATAACGGGTACGCCACACCGGCATCTGGCCTGCCAGATAGGCCTCGACATCCGCCGCCAGTTGTTGAAACCGAGTGCTGGTAGTGCGCCCGCAGCCCGGACAGGCGGTCACCGAAGGTAGAAAGGTTCGCAACGCCAAGGCTTGCAAAATCGCTTGTGCCACCCGAACCTCCTGGGTGCGATCCCCATCGGGTGCCGGGGTCAGCGACACTCGGAGAGTGTCGCCAATACCTTCCTGAAGCACCACCGCCAGCGCAGCCGTGGAGGCAATGATGCCGCGCTCGCCCAGGCCAGCCTCGGTCAAGCCCAGGTGCAGGGCGTAGCCACCCTGGGCGGCAAGACGCCGGTAAACAGCAATCAGATCCTGAACCCGGCTCATCTTGCAGGATAACACCAGGCGATCCCGTCCAAGCCCCAGGGATTCGGCCTGCCGGGCACTGTCAATGGCCGAAGTCACCATAGCCTCGATCATCACCCGGGTGGCTGGCCAGGGCACTGGGCGGCGAGCATTGTCATCCATTTGCCGCCGTACCCGGGCGGGACCGAGACTCCCCCAGTTGACGCCAATCCGTACCGCCTTGCCATACCGGCAGGCGATCTCGATCAGGGTGGCGAACTGGCGGTCACGGGTGGCCTCGCTGCCGACATTGCCGGGATTGATGCGATATTTGGCCAGGGCCTCGGCGCAATCGGGATACCCGGTCAGCAACCGGTGGCCATTGAAGTGAAAATCGCCGATCAAGGGCACCTCGCAACCGCGCCGGTCGAGCATTTCGCGGATCCTGACCACCGCTCGCGCCGCACGTTCGTCGTTGACCGTGAGGCGCACCAGCTCCGAGCCCGCCTGGGCCAGGGCCTCGACCTGATCGGCCGTGGCCGCGACATCGGCGGTATCGGTGTTGGTCATGGATTGAACCCGAATCGGGGCATCCCCACCTAATATCACGTTTCCGACCCGCACCTGGGGTGTCGCATGACGGGACAAGGGGCCGATTGGAATGGCATGGGTCGAATCAAGCATGGCAGCAACCCCCCCTAAAAATCCTGAACACCCTGAAAAACCTCGCAAAGTGACTATCCTACCCCAGGCCGTTTGGCTTCTCCAATGACGCAGACCCTTGACAAGCCAAAACTCGCCCTTATATTTAGCACTCACTGGGTGAGAGTGCTAACAACCTCCGATTGCTCTCACCGGTTTTTTTATCAATGGCTCATTTCAGAGGAAAGCTCTATGAATATACGTCCCTTGCATGATCGTGTGATTCTTCGTCGCATGGAAGAGGAACGCACCTCCCCCGGTGGCATCGTGATTCCTGATAGCGCCACCGAGAAGCCCGTCCGTGGTGAGGTGATGGCGGTGGGTAAAGGCAAGATCCTCGAAGACGGTTCGGTTCGTCCGATGGAAGTCAAGGCGGGTGACAAGGTGTTATTTGGCAAGTATTCCGGTACCGAGATCAAAATCGACGGCAAGGAATATCTGGTCATGCGTGAAGAAGACCTCATGGGGATCATTGAGGGTTAATCCCCAATTTTCAGGTTCTTGTGTTAGAAATTTTTTAGGAATCAAACATGGCTGCAAAACTCGTCAGATTTTCCGAAGACGCTCGCAATCGCATGATGACCGGCGTCAACATCCTGGCCAACGCCGTCAAAGTCACCCTGGGCCCCAAGGGCCGCAATGTGGTGCTGGACAAGTCGTTCGGTGCCCCCACCGTCACCAAGGACGGCGTGTCTGTGGCGAAAGAAATCGAACTGAAAGACAAGTTCGAGAACATGGGCGCCCAGATGGTCAAGGAAGTCGCCTCCAAGACCTCCGATGTTGCCGGTGACGGCACCACCACCGCCACCGTTCTGGCCCAGATCATGGTTCGGGAAGGCATCAAGATGGTCGCTGCGGGTTCCAACCCGATGGATCTCAAGCGTGGTATCGACAAGGCGGTCATCGCCGTGGTCGACCAGCTCAAAGCGATTTCAAAACCTTGTTCGGATGACAAAGAGATTGCTCAGGTGGGCACCATCTCAGCCAACTCCGACGACTCCATCGGCGAGATCATCGCCAATGCCATGAAAAAGGTCGGCAAGGAAGGAGTCATCACCGTGGAAGACGGCTCCGGTCTTCAGAATGAGCTGGAAGTGGTCGAGGGTATGCAGTTTGATCGCGGCTACCTGTCCCCCTACTTCATCAACAACCAGCAGACTCAGAGTGTCGAGCTGGAGGCGCCCTATATCCTGCTGTACGACAAGAAGGTCTCGTCGATCCGCGACCTGCTGCCGATCCTCGAAGCGGTGGCGCGTGCCAGCAGACCACTTCTGATCATTGCCGAGGACATCGAGGGCGAGGCCCTGGCGACCCTGGTGGTCAACAATATCCGTGGCATTCTCAAGGTCTGCGGTGTCAAGGCTCCGGGCTTTGGCGACCGGCGCAAGGCCATGTTGCAGGACATCGCCGTCCTCACTGGCGGCCAGGTGATCTCCGAAGAGGTCGGACTGTCGCTGGAAAAGGCGACCCTCAACGAGCTGGGCAGTGCCAAGAAGGTTCAGATCAGCAAGGAAGAAACCACGCTGATCGACGGTGCCGGCCGTCCCGAGGAAATCAAGAGTCGGGTCGAGCAAATTCGTGCCCAGATCGAGGAATCCTCCTCGGACTATGACAAAGAAAAGCTCCAAGAGCGTGTCGCCAAGTTGGCTGGCGGGGTTGCCGTCATCAAGGTGGGCGCGGCTACCGAAGTCGAGATGAAGGAAAAGAAGGCGCGTGTCGAGGACGCCCTGCACGCCACCCGTGCCGCAGTGGAAGAAGGCATCGTCCCCGGGGGCGGAGTGGCCTTCATCCGTGCGCTATCGGCCCTCAAGGGTTTTAAGGGAAGCAATCATGACCAGGACTTGGGCATCAGCATCGCCCGCCGGGCCATGGAAGAGCCGCTGCGGCAAATCGTCGCCAATGCGGGCGACGAGCCCTCAGTGGTGCTGGCCAAGGTTCGCGAAGGCACCGGCAATTTCGGCTATAACGCCGCGACCGGCGAATACGGTGACCTGGTGGCCATGGGCATTCTCGATCCCACCAAGGTGACCCGCACCGCCCTGCAAAACGCCGCCTCTGTGGCGGGTCTGATGATCACCACCGAGGCCATGATAGCCGAAGCCCCCAAGGAAGATGACAAGGGTCATGGCCATGGTGGCGGCGGCGGCATGGGCGGCATGGGAGGTATGGGCGACATGGATATGATGTAGTCCGGTTTTGGCGGGGGATGGCTTGGGCTATCCCCTGACTGAACGCTAATCAGGCGGAGGGGCGATGGCTTCTCCGCCTTTTTTATAACCGTTTTTAACCGTTTTTTAGTTTTTCTGGGAGTAGAACATCAATGGACAAACAGCTACTGAGCATTCTGGTGTGTCCGGTCTGCAAGGGCACCCTGCATTACAACAGGGCCGCCACAGAACTGATTTGCCGGTTCGACCGTCTGGCCTATCCGATCCGTGATGAGATTCCGGTGATGCTTCAGGAAGAGGCACGAGCCCTGCCGGCGGATGAAGAAATCCCCCAGGAGTAGCCCAGACATGGTGCCCAGCACCGCTTTCCGGGTGGTCATACCGGCCCGCTTCGCGGCTACCCGGCTGCCTGGCAAACCGCTCCTGCGGATTGCCGGACGGCCCCTGATCCAGCATGTCTTTGATCGCGCCCGGCAAAGCGGTGCCAGGGAGATCGTCATTGCCACCGATGACCCCCGCATTGCCGAGTGCGCGAGCGGCTTTGGGGCCCAGGTCTGTATGACCGCCGCCAATCATCCCAATGGTTCAAGCCGGATTGCCGAGGTCTGCGACCGCTTGGGCTGGGCCGATGACGCCGTTCTGGTCAATCTGCAGGGCGACGAACCCTGTATCCCGCCGGGTCTCATCGATCAGGTGGCTACGGATCTGATCGCCCATCCCAATAGCGACATCGCCACCCTGGCCTGCCCCATTCAGGATCGGGAGACGATTTTTGATCCCGGCGTGGTCAAGGTCGTCAGGGATCTCCAAGGGTTCGCCCTCTATTTTTCACGGGCACCCATCCCCTGGCACCGGGAGGGGTTTGGGGATTCTCGGGGGGATGTTCCCGAGGGCCTCTATTGGCGGCATATCGGACTTTATGCTTACCGGGCGGTTTTTTTGCGCCGCTATGTTCATTGGCCGGCAACGCCGCTGGAACAGGCGGAGTCTCTGGAACAGTTGCGCGCCCTGGAGCGGGGTTCGCGGATTCGCGTCAGCCTCACGGGCGCACCCACCGGCCCGGGAGTCGATACCCCCGCCGATGTGGCTCGCGTCGAAGCCTGGCTGAACGGCCACCAGCGTAAAGTCGCGCAAGGCCGAGGTGATGCTACCACAGTGGGAGCTT
>JBAXSA010000117.1:0-8341 GCA_037130945.1 Pseudomonadota bacterium
GTGAGGTCGCTTCGGCCAACAAGTCGCTCGGTAAATTCGATCTCGGCGATATCCCCCCGGCACCTCGCGGCGTGCCGCAGGTCGAAGTCTCCTTCGATATTGATGCCAACGGCATTCTGAACGTATCCGCCAAGGATAAAGCCACTGGACGCAAACAATCGATCATCGTCAAGGCCTCGTCGGGTCTGTCGGAATCCGAGATTCAGCGCATGGTGAAAGATGCCGAGACCCATCGCGAGGATGATCGCCGTTTTCAGGAACTGGTGACCACTCGCAACAAGGCCGACACCCTGATTCACGCGACCAAGAAATCCATGGGAGATCTGGGCGCGGAACTGGAGGCCGAGGAACGGGCCCGCATCGAATCGGCCCTCCGGGATCTTGAGTCGGCCATGAAAAGCGACAACAAGGAGACTATTGAGACCAAAATCACTGCGCTCTCGGATGTCTCCGGCAAGATGGCCGAACGCATCTACCAGAAGCGCGCCGCCGAATCGGCCACCGAATCGAACGCCCAAAAACCGGGTGGTTCGGGTTCCCATGCCCACCAGACGGGTGGCGAGGCCGCGCATAAGGAATACAAGGATGCTGGCGATGTGGTCGATGCCGAATTCGAGGAAGTCAAAGACACCCGGCGCTAACCCGTCTACAATCCGCTCGCATGGGTGTGCGGGATGTGCATATCCCTCACCCCCGGCCCCCTCTTCCCCAAGGTGAGAGGGGGAGAAAAATTAGGAGTCAAAAATGTCCAGTGTCGGTTATCACGAGCCGGTAGAGGATCTGTCCCACGAAACGCGCGATATGCATCGGGCCATCGTTTCCCTGATGGAAGAGTTGGAGGCGGTTGATTGGTACAATCAGCGTGCAGATGCCTGTAGAAATCCAGAACTCAAGGCCATTCTCGAACACAATCGCGACGAGGAAAAGGAACATGCGGCCATGGTGCTGGAGTGGATTCGACGCAAAGATCCGAGGTTTTCCAAAGAACTCAAGGACTACTTGTTTACTGCGGAACCTATTGCACACCCGTAAGCACGCCAAACCGCCAAAAAACGGTTAGGTTTGTAGTATTTATAAATAAATAAATTCAAAAGACAGCGAGACTCATGGCTGCCAAGCGTGACTATTACGAAGTACTCGGACTGAGCCGCAATGCCAGCGATGCCGACATCAAGAAGGCTTATCGGCGCCTGGCCATGAAGTACCACCCGGATCGCAATACCGACGACAAATCCGCCGAGTCCGGGCAAAAATTTAAGGAAATCAAACAGGCCTACGAGATTCTGTCGGAACCTCAAAAGCGCTCGGCATATGATCAATTTGGCCATTCCGGGGTCGATCCCTCCATGGGGGCGGCGGGCCCCGGCGGTTTCGCGGCGGGTGCCAGCTTCGGTGACATCTTTGGGGGGGTGTTCGGCGATATCTTCGGGGGCCGGGCGGGGCCGGGCGGACGCCGGGCCAACCGGGGTGCGGATCTGCGCTACAACCTGCAATTGTCTCTCGAAGAGGCGGTGGCCGGAACCACCGTCAAGATTCGTGTTCCCACACTCATCGAATGCTCGGCCTGCACTGGCAGTGGCGCAAAAAAAGGCACCCGTCCCAAGGCCTGTCAGACCTGCAATGGTCAGGGGCAGGTGCGGATGCAGCAAGGTTTTTTCTCGATCCAGCAAACTTGCCCACGCTGCCAGGGTCGTGGTTCCCTCATCGAGGAGCCCTGTACCAGCTGTTCGGGGGCGGGTCGGATCCAGGATCACAAGACCCTGTCGGTCAAGGTTCCGGCGGGGGTCGATACGGGTGATCGCATCCGTCTCTCCGGGGAGGGTGAGATAGGCGAGAGCGGCAGCGTCCCGGGTGATCTGTATGTGCAGATTACCGTCAAGGATCACGCCATCTTTACCCGGGAGGACAGCAACCTCTTTTGCGAGGTGCCCATCGATATCGTCACGGCAGCCCTGGGCGGGGAGATGGAAGTGCCGACCCTCGAAGGTAAGGTACTGCTAAAGATTCCGCCCGGAACCCAAAGCAGTCAGGTCTTCCGAATACGGAACAGGGGTGTTAAACCGGTGCGAGGTGGGGGTACCGTGGGCGACCTCTTGTGCCGGGTGATGGTGGAGACCCCGGTCAATCTCACCGAACGGCAGAAGGATCTGCTCAAGGAATTCGGCGAATCCATCCGTCTGGGCGACGGTCATTCTCATAATCCCCAGAGCAGTTCGTGGCTGGCGGGTGTCAAGCGTTTCTTTGAGAACATGAGTACCTGATGACGGGCCATCGCGCCCCGCGCGTTGGCCTGATCAGTCTGGGATGTCCCAAGGCCCTGGTCGACTCCGAACGCATCCTGACCCAGTTGCGGGCCGAAGGCTATGACACGACACCCCGTTACGAGGACGCCGACCTGGTGCTTGTCAACACCTGCGGCTTTATCGACGCCGCCATCGAGGAATCCCTAGCGGCGATTGGCGAAGCCCTGAGCGCCAATGGCCGGGTGATTGTGACCGGTTGTCTGGGGGTTCAGGCCGAACGGATTCACACCACCCACCCCGGGGTACTGGCGGTGACCGGGCCCCAGGCTTATGCGGCGGTGATGACAGCGATTCACCAGCACCTCCCGCGTCCTCACGAGCCCTTTGCCGATCTGATCCCGCCCCAGGGGGTGCGACTGACGCCCCGGCATTATGCCTATCTCAAGATCTCCGAGGGCTGTCACCAACGCTGTAGCTTCTGCATCATCCCGCAATTGCGCGGGGATCTCGTCAGCCGTCCCATTGGCGAAGTACTCAGGGAAGCCGAAGCCCTGGTCAACGCGGGCGTCCGGGAAATCCTGGTGATCTCCCAGGATACCGGTGCCTATGGGGTGGATCTGCGTTACCGGCCCGATTTTTGGCGTCATCAGCCGCTCCGCACCGATCTTCTGAGTCTGGTCAAGGCCCTTGGAGAGTGGCCGGTATGGGTTCGGCTCCATTACCTCTACCCCTACCCGCACCTCGACGCCCTGTTGCCCTTGATGGCCGACGAGGTGCTACTGCCCTATCTGGACATCCCCCTGCAACACGCCAGCCCTCCCATTCTCAAGGCCATGCGCCGGCCCGCCGCCAGCGAACGGATGCAGGAACGCATCAGGGCGTGGCGCCAGATTTGCCCTAATCTGACGATTCGCAGCACCTTCATCGTTGGATTTCCCGGCGAAACCGAGGCCGATTTTGAAACCCTGCTGGGTTTTCTGGATGAGGCCCAACTGGATCGGGTGGGTTGTTTTAGCTATTCGCCAGTCGCCGGCGCGAGCGCCAATGCCCTGCCCAACCCGGTACCCGAATCGGAAAAAGAGATCCGCCGGGCCATTCTCATGGCGCGCCAATCCACCATCAGCGCCGCCCGGCTCAAACGGCGCATTGGTGAAGAAAGGGTTGTCTTGGTAGACGAAGTCACGCCTGTGGGGATATCGGCCCGCGGGCCAGGTGACGCCCCCGACATCGACGGCCGGGTTTGGATCGAAGGCGAGTGGGATCTCACGCCCGGTGACTTTGTGAAGGTTCGGATCACCCGCAGCGACGCCCACGACCTATGGGCGGAGCCGAGCGAGCCAGAGACCGATTAGAGTCTCGAAAGGGGAGCTGGCGTTCCTTCGCCAGCGGGGTGGAATAACGAGAGTCTCCTCCTAGAAGGCCGCACCTGGTGCAATCCCTAGGCGTTTCAGAATCATTGCCGCCGGGCAAAAACCCGTGAAGGCGGCCTGAAACAGGTTAAGACCCATGAAGCCAGTTAACCACACCCAGTGGGGACTGTGAATCAGGGTTAATACTGAGCCTAGCAAAATCACGATGCCGGCAAGGGCAAAAATCATACGATCAATAGACATAAAAACCTCAACAGGATTTTGAATTCAAAACGACAGAATCACGCCCCCTCGACCTTCCCCTACACGCCGCATTTTAAGGGCCGGCAGAGGATCAGCGCGACATGTTACTATCTGGGGAGTTATGGCGCTCAAACGGGCATATTGAGCACTTCAGAGATTTTTCAAGCCATGGGAGACAGGCATGCAACGACGCCAATTTCTCGGAGCCGCTGGAGCCGGAGCGGCACTGGTATCCCTTGGAACCTCGGCCCATGCCGAAACGCCCGCTGTAAAATGGCGGCTGACCTCAAGCTTTCCCAAAAGCCTGGATATCCTCTACGGTGCCTCGGAGTCTCTGGCGAAGCGTGTCGCGCTTCTCACCGAGGGGCGTTTCGAGATCCGGGTCTTTGCCGGTGGCGAAATCGTGCCGGCCTTTGGGGTGCTGGACGCCGTGTCGCAAAATACTGTCGAATGCGCTCACACGGCATCCTATTATTTTCATGGCAAGAACAAGGCCTTGGCGCTCGACTGCACCATGCCGTTCGGCCTCAACTCCCGTCAGATCAATGCTTGGGTTCAGTTTGGCGGGGGTTTGGCGATGCTTCGCAAGCTATTTGCTACCTATCGGATCGTCAATTTCCCGGGGGGCAACACCGGTGCCCAGATGGGCGGGTGGTTTCGCAAGGAGATCAAAAGCCTGGAGGACATCAGGGGGTTGAAGATCCGCATCCCCGGTTTCGGGGGAGAGATCTTCGCAGCGTTGGGGGCGGTGCCTCAATCCCTGCCAGGGGCCGAGGTCTATCCGGCCCTTGAGCATGGCGCTCTCGACGCCGCCGAATGGACGGTGCCGCACGATGACGAAAAGCTGGGATTTTATAAAGTAGCCCGCTATTACTATTATCCCGGCTGGTGGGATGTGGGCTCGCAGGTGAGTTTTTACGTCAATCAGGGGGCTTGGGAAGGGCTGCCGAAATCGTATCAAGTGGCCTTTGAAATGGCTGCCCAGGAGGTCGCCAGCGAGATGCAGGCAGCCTATGACGCCAAGAACCCTCCGGCGTTGCAACGTCTGCTCCAGGCCGGTGTGGAACTGCGGCGTTTTCCCGATGACCTGCTGCGTGCGGCCTATGAGGTGGCGCTTCGACTGTACGCGGAAGAATCGGCCAAAAATCCGATGTTCAAACGCATTGTCGATTCTCAGCTGGCCTTTCAAACCAGTAGCGATGCCTGGTGGGCTATCAG
This sequence comes from Pseudomonadota bacterium, assembly GCA_037130945.1. Classification (GTDB taxonomy): domain Bacteria; phylum Pseudomonadota; class Gammaproteobacteria; order Chromatiales; family Chromatiaceae; genus JBAXSA01. The sequence goes on from JBAXSA010000117.1 coordinate 5,075, forward strand.
CGAGGCACCCATGGCCAACCTGATGCAGGGACTTCGTCGTAAACGTTAGATGTTAAATGTTGTTAAAACACTGGGGAGGCTGCCATGCGTCTGATCTTTGCTCTGTTGGGACTTTTCTTCGCCCTGGTGGGTCTGCCGGTGATGGCCACGGCGGGACTGGTGGAAATCCAGGTCATGACTCGCGACTCGGGCCGGATTTTGCCGGTGTACCCTCACCGGGATCGTCGTTATATTGCCGGAACCCCCGGCGAAGTCTTTGCGGTGACTCTGGTCAATCGTACCGGACAACGGCTGCTGGCCGTGCTGTCGGTGGATGGCGTCAATGCCGTCACCGGCGAAACCGCCTCTCCGTCCCAATCCGGTTATGTCCTGGAACCCCATGGTTCCACTCAGGTCAAGGGTTGGCGCAAGAGCCAGGACGAGGTCGCCCAGTTCTATTTTACGGCCTTGCCCAATAGCTATGCCGCGCGCACCGACCGGCCAGACCATGTCGGGGTGATTGGCGTGGCGGTGTTTCGGGAGGCAGCCCCCCCGCGCCATCAGACACTCGATCAGGATGCGCGTACCAGCTCCGAGGATGCCGCCGCCCCGCCCGCTCACGAGATGAGCCGTGCCGGTGCGGGTGCGGGCTCGAACACGCACGCCATGCCCAAGACCTCCTCCCGGATTGGAACCGGTCATGGGGATCGGGAAACCTCACACAGTACCTACGCCGATTTTGTCCGGGCCTCCGAGAGCCCGGCCGAGGTGGTATCCCTCTACTACGACCGCCGCGACAATCTGGTGGCGCGAGGCATTATTCTCCGGCCGCCGGGCCCTCGCCACCCTCCCCGCGAACCTCAACCCTTTCCTGGCACCTTTGTGCCAGACCCGCGTTAACTCTTTTTTTTCCACAGGTTTTTATTCCCACCGTCATGACTGAACCGCTCCCCCAATCCCTCCTGATCGAGTCTTTGCAAAATCCCCAGGTCTATTCCCACCCGGTGGAGCGGGTCGAGCGCATCGAGACGCATATCTCGACTGTGCTTTTAGCGGGAGACTACGCCTACAAGATCAAAAAACCCCTGGATCTCGGCTTTTTGGATTTTTCCACTCTCGACAAGCGGCACCGGTGTTGCGAGGAAGAGATTCGCCTCAACCGCCGGCTGGCACCGGAACTCTACCTCGATGTGGTGGCGATCACGGGCACACCGGCATCGCCCCGGCTAGAAGGCACTGGTGAGCCGATCGAGTACGCCGTGAAAATGCGCCGTTTCAACCAAGCCGAGCTGTTGAGCCGGAGTACGGCCCTGGATCCTCCGCTGATGGAAGCCATCGCCGAGGTGACTGCGGCCTTTCACGCGACGATTCCAGCCGCCGCCCCGGACAGCGAGTTTGGCGAGCCGTCCGCAGTCTTCTTTCCCATGCAGCAAAACTTTGATCAGATTCGCGGTCTGACCGATGATCCTGTGCGCTTGTCCCGTCTGGATCCCCTGGAACACGGGACTCAGGCCCGCTACGAACGGCTAACCCCCCTGTTGACCCTACGCAAACAGCAGGGTTTTATTCGTGAATGCCACGGCGACATGCACCTTGGCAATATCACCCGTGTTGACGGTACCATCCGGCTGTTTGACGGCATCGAATTCAATCCCGCTTTGCGCTGGATCGATACCCTCAACGAGGTGGCCTTCTTTGTCATGGATCTTGAGCAGGCCGGCCAGGCAGGACTTGCCAACCGTTTTCTCAATACCTATCTGGATCTGACCGGCGATTTTGAAGGCCTGCCGCTCTTGGTTTTTTACAAGCTGTACCGGGCTTTGGTGCGGGCCAAGGTTACGGCCTTCCGGGTTCATCAGCCAGGCCTGACAGAAGCCGAACGCCAGGCGGTGTGGCAGGAGTTTGATCGCTATCTGACGCTGGCCGAGTACTACACCCAAGCTGTCCCCCCGGTCTTGATCCTGGTCAGTGGTGTCACCGGCAGCGGTAAAAGTTATCTGGCCCGTCCCCTGGCGGCCGAATTGGGGGCTCTCCATGTGCGGTCGGATGTGGAACGCAAGCGGCTCTTTGGGTTGTCACCCCTAGCCCGGAGTCTCTCCGGTCTGCAAACCGGCCTCTATACACCAGAAGCCAGTGCCCGTACCTATGCCCGGCTGCGGGAGATCGCCGCGATCCTGCTGGAGACCGGGCTCTCCGTGGTGGTGGAGGCGACTTTCCTGCGGGCCGGGCACCGGGCGGTCTTTCAGGCCCTGGCCGAGCGCTGGGGTGTCGGCTACCGCTGTCTGTCGATCTCGGCCCCCGAGGCGCTGCTGCGTGAGCGCGTCGTAGGTCGCCTGGCTTCGGGCCTGGATCCTTCCGAGGCTACCCTGGAGGTACTTGATCAGCAGCTCGGTAGCCGTATCCCCTGTCAAGACAGCGAACGGCCTCATTGGCGGGACATTGATGGCACTCATCCACCGGAGATGTCCGATCTGGTGCGGTTTTGCCGCATCCAGAACACGCCATGAAACGCATTTTTTTCCTGTCGATGGCTTTTTTGCCGCCGCTGTGGATGTTCAGCCTGGTCATTGCCGCCCAATCTGGCAGCCGCCTAGCGGATAGCATGGCAAACATGATGGATACCTTCGGCGGCATGCTCAAGGAAGAAAAAGGCAATCCCGCCAATGAGTCACGGTCGTTTGGCACTGGTACCTATCCCATGCCATCCATGCCAGGGATGGGAACCATGCCCGGAATGGGTGCCATGCCAGGGATGGGCTCTGGTAGCTGGATGGAACGGCCACCCGTGTCGCCGGGCAACTGGCTGCCCCGCGCCGGGGATTTGCAAAACCCTCTGTTCCCCCAGCTCGATGGCTGGTGGGAAGGATCTGCCGGGGATCGCATGGTGATTCAAGGCACCCGATTTCGCATCTATGCCAGTACCAGCGACTACGTCGAAGGGCGCTTCAATATTCAGGGCAATTACCTTGCCCTGCAAAACCAGGATAGCGGCGTGACGCAAGTCTATGAATTTGCCCATCATTCAGGCCGTTTGGCGCTGCGGAATCCGGATGGGCAACTGATGCTTTACCGGCGCATGGCCGGGGATGGCAGCGGTTCAGCGGTGCCCTGAGACGGATACCCAGTCAATAGAAAAAGGCTCTTTGGGAATTCCCGTGGCCATCAAGTATAATGATTTCAATATGTTAAACTATCGATAGAGAGAATTTATGAAGACTAAAAATGAACTTATAGAGGCCACCAGCGTAAAGTCGCGCAAGGCCGAGGTGATGCTACCACAGTGGGAGC
>JBAXSA010000118.1:0-8161 GCA_037130945.1 Pseudomonadota bacterium
GCCCGCGCTTCTGGCCGTTCTTGCCGGGGGTCTTACGGTGCTGGGTTTTGCGCCCTTTGGCCTATTTCCCGTTCCTGTTTTGACTCTGGCCATTTTGTTTGGCCTGTGGGAGCGGGAACCCTCGCCACGTCAACGCTTCTGGCTGGGCTGGCTGTTTGGACTGGGGCTCTTTGGTACCGGGGTCTCCTGGATCGCCATCAGCATCGATCAATTTGGCGGGGTGGGGCCCTGGGTGGCGGTACCACTGACCCTGCTATTTGTGGCCTTCCTGGCCCTGTATCCGGGCCTGGCGGGGGGATTGTCGGTTATTTTGGCCCCACGGGGACTGCTGGCAGCAGGCTTGCCGGGGTTATGGCTCGGAGTCGAATGGTGGCGGGGCTGGTTTTTAAGCGGCTTTCCCTGGCTGTCTTTGGGATATTCGCAAATTGACGGCCCACTGGCCGGATTCGTACCCCTCCTCGGAGTTCATGGCGCTGGACTCGGGGTCGCCCTATCCGCTGGCTGGCTGGTGCTGGCGGCGAGACCCGTGGGGACTTCGCGCCGTTTGGCGCTGGGCGGTCTTTTGCTGTTGTGGCTGGGCGGCTATGGTCTGACCGGACAGACCTGGGGACAACGCGGCGAGGGGGAGACCCTGCGGGTAGCCCTGGTGCAAGGCAATATCCCCCAGCAGATCAAATGGCAGCCGGAATACCTGAAGGCCTCGATTGATCGCTATTGGGGTCTGACCCGTGCCCATTGGGACGAAGCCGATCTCATCGTGTGGCCCGAGACGGCCCTGCCGGATTTGCTGGAACGACTGGATACGCCCCTGCTCGCGCCGCTGGAGACTCTGTTGGCCGAACAGCAAAAATATCTGGTGCTGGGTATTCCCGCTCGTCACCCGGATGGCCGCTATTTCAACAGCATTCTGGCCCTGGGAGGCGAGCGGTCGCGCTATGACAAGCGCCATCTGGTGCCCTTTGGCGAATTTACCCCCTTGGCAGGTCTACTCAAGCCGCTCATGGCCTATTTCGACATTCCCATGTCCGATTTTAGCGCGGGCTCCAGTGAGCCGCCCCTGTTACGGGTGGGTCGTCATTGGGTGGGAGCCTCGGTCTGTTATGAAGACGCCTTTGGTGAAGAGACCCTGGCCGCCTTGCCGGCGGCGGCGTTTCTCATCAACCTCAGCAACGATGCCTGGTTTGGCCACTCGCTGGCACCCCATCAGCACCTCGAGATGGCTCGGATGCGAGCCCTGGAGAGCGACCGCTGGCTACTGCGCGCCACCAATACCGGCATCTCGGCGCTGATTGACCCCCAAGGCCGGATTCGGGCCCGATCCGGGGATTTTGAAACCAGCGTTACTATCGCGCCGATCGAGCCCCGGCAGGGACGCACCCCCTACGGCTATTGGGGCAATGGGGGTGTGCTGGGCCTCGCGCTGGTGTTGGTGGTTTTTTATGGGAGCAGACGGCACAGTGGAACCACAGGGGCATGAGCCTCGACTACGCTACCCTTGAGGTGTTACGCCGCAACCACCCGGCCTGGCGCTTACTCGCAGCGGATTCGGCACCCCTAGTGGCGAGTTTTCTCCATCAGACATTCGTGGTACCCAACGTGCGGGTGATGGCGCGGGCTGATCTGGCGGAAAGGCTTGAGGATCGGCTGTTTAACCTTCGGCAATCGCTCGATGACAGCATCTTTCCCCGTTCCGCCGCGCAGTATCTGGATGACTGGGCGGCCAACGACAAGGGCTGGTTGCGCAAATTCTATCCGCCGGGCTCCGACGAGCCCCATTTCGACCTGACACCGGCCACGGAAAAGGCCCTGGCCTGGCTCGAGGGCCTGACCCAGCGGGTCTTCGTTGGCACCGAATCGCGTCTGATGACCGTGTTTGATCTATTGCAGCAGATGGTGGCGGGTAGCGAGATCGACCCCGAGGTGCGTCTGCGCGAACTGGAAAAACGCCGGGCCGAGATCGAGGCCGAGATTCGCCGGGTGCGTGAAGGCGACATCGACCTGCTGGACGAGACGGCGATCAAGGATCGTTTTCAGCAGGTCGCGGTGACGGCACGCGAGCTGCTCTCGGACTTTCGCGAGGTCGAGCAAAATTTTCGCGCCCTGGATCGCCGCGTGCGCGAGCGGATTGCCCTCTGGGAAGGCGGCAAGGGGGCTCTGCTGGAGATCATCTTGGGTGAACGAGATGCAATCGTCGATTCGGATCAGGGCCGAAGTTTTCGCGCCTTCTGGGATTTTTTAATGTCACCGGCACGCCAGGAGGAATTATCCGCCCTGCTGTCATCGGCGTTTAATCAGCCAGCGGTGCAATCCCTGTTCCCGGATAGCCGCCTGCAGCGCATTCACTTCGACTGGCTAGCGGCTGGCGAACACACGCAGCGCACGGTGGCGCTGCTGTCCTCGCAACTGCGCCGCTATCTCGATGACCGTGCGTATCTGGAAAACCGCCGCATCATGGAGATCTTGCACAGCATCGAGGCCCAGGCTTTAAACCTCCGGGATCATCAACCCCCAGGCCACTTCATGACACTTGACGAGGCCTCGCCAGACATCGCACTGCCCATGGAGCGCCCGCTGTATTCGTCACCGATCCGCCCGGTCATCGCCGACCAGATGCTCCTGGCAGGGGAGGGGGCCATGGCCACGGACGCCCTGTTCAGCCAGGTGGTGGTCGACAAGACTCGCCTGGCCGGCTGGATTCGCCATGCCCTTCAGGAAAAATCGCAAGTCACCCTGCACGAATTGCTTAAAAATCATCCCCTGGAACAGGGGCTTGCCGAGTTGGTCGCCTACCTGTCCCTGGCGAGTGAATCCGGACGGGCGGTGTTCGATGAGGACGCCCCGGAGGCGGTTGACTGGGTGGACGCGACCGGCACTCCGCGACAAGCCACCCTGCCGCGTGTGATCTTCGTGAACTGACCGACGTGGAGACGACCGAAAACACCCAGGGCGTGGCCTTGTCGCGGGTGCTGATTGGCTTGATGAAGGGCGTGTTGTATCAGGAAAACGATGGGCCGCTGTGGCAGGATCTGGTAGCGCTACAAGCCCGTGTCCGGGATTACACTGGGGTACTGGGCCTGGCGTTGAGCCTCGATGAAGCCGAGGGCTATGCGTTTTTGCACACTCGTCCCACGCCCGAGGGTGAAATCGACTTGCCGCGTCTGGTGGTGCGCCGGGCCTTATCATTTCCCGTCAGCCTGCTGCTCGCCTTGCTGCGGAAAAAGCTGGCCGAGTTTGATGCCAGTAGTGGCGAGACACGTCTGATTCTGGCCCGTGATGAAATCGTCGAACTGCTGCGTCTGTTCCTGCCGGCCGGCAGCAACGAGGCCCGCCTGATAGATCAAATCGATACCCATCTCAACAAGATCGTCGACCTGGGTTTTTTACGTCGGCTTAAAACCCAGGGTGGGACAGGCAAGACACCTTCGCAGATGTTCGAGGTGCGGCGGATTCTCAAGGCCTTTGTGGATGCCCAGTGGCTTACCGAGTTCGACCAGCGGCTCGCCGCCTATCGCACGCAGTTGACAAGTGGTGACGCCGAGGCGGGGGAATGACGGACACCAGACCCCCAGATTTCGCCGGGGACGACTGCCATGGCGAACCGGCGGGTTTTCGCCTGCACCGCCTGGAAATCTATAACTGGGGCACCTTCGACAAGCGGGTGTGGACACTCACCCCGAATGGCAACAACAGCCTTTTGACCGGCGACATCGGCTCCGGAAAATCCACGTTGGTGGACGCAGTGACGACACTCTTGGTGCCACCGCAGCAGATTGCCTACAACAAGGCCGCTGGCGCGGAGATCCGCGAACGATCCCTGCGCTCCTACGTCCTGGGGCATTACAAGTCCGAGCGTAGTGAAACGGGTTTTTCGGCCAAACCGGTGGCGCTCCGTGACCATAATACCTATTCCGTCATCCTGGGGGTTTTTCACAATGCCGGGTTGAAACAAACCCTGACATTGGCCCAGGTCTTCTGGCTCAAGGAACCCATGGGCCCGCCCGCCCGTTTTTATGTGGCCTCGAAGCGGGCCTTGGGCATTGCCAAAGACTTCGCCGGTTTTGGCTCCGACATCAACAAGTTGCGTCAACGGCTACGCAAGCGCGACGCGGAAGCCGAGCTGTTTGACAGCTTTCCACCTTATGGTGCCTGGTTTCGCCGCCATTTCGGCATCGACAACGAACAGGCCCTGGCGTTGTTTCATCAGACGGTTTCCCTGAAATCGGTCGGCAACCTGACCGACTTTGTACGCACCCACATGCTCGAAGCCTTCGACGTGGAATCGCGTATCAGCGCGCTGATTCAGCACTTCGACGATCTCAACCGCGCCCACGAGGCCGTCAAAAAGGCCCAGGATCAACTGACCCGTCTGGAACCCCTGGTGGCCAATGGCGAGCGGCACGCCACGCTGACCACCCAGGTCGAGGATCTGCGCGCCGGACGCGACGCGCTCAAGGCCTATTTTGCCGAACTCAAGATGGGGCTGCTGAAAAAGTCGCTGCACTCCCTGGATACCGAACACCAACGCATCGAATTGCGTCTTCAGGGAATCGACGAAGAACGCGAAAAATACCGCCGGGAACGCGACCCGCTCAAACAGGATATCGATGAGCAGGGGGGGCGCCGCATCGCCTGGCTTGTCGAGAAAATCGCCGCCAATGATGCGGAAAGACGGCGCCGTTTTGATCGGGCCGAACGTTACGAGACCCTGGCGCAAGAGCTTGGGCTACTAAAAATCACCGGCCCGGAACGTTTCGTCAGCAACCTGGGGGTTCGCGAGTCACGCATTGAGACGCTCCAGGAACAGGAGGGGGAACTACAGAACCAGCGAACCGAGGCGGGCGTGGCGTTCCGCGCGCTGAAGGACGAGTACGATCTTCTTCAGCAGGAACTCACCGGCCTCAAGGCCCGTCGCAGCAACATCGACGAGGCCCAGGTTGCCATGCGCCGGGGCCTGTGTACGGCGTGCGGCCTGAGTGAGCGCGAGCTGCCCTTTGTCGGCGAGCTGATCCAGGTGCGGCCCGAGGAAAGGGACTGGGAAGGCACGGCGGAACGGCTGTTGCGCAATTTTGGCCTGTCGCTCCTGGTACCGGATCGTCACTACCCGCAGGTGGCCGAGTGGGTGGAGGGTACCTCGCTCAAGGGGCGGCTGGTGTATTTTAGGGTACGCGAGGACAAAGGTGCCTCCCTGCCCAGTCCGGTGCCCGATTCCCTGGTACTCAAGCTCGCCATCAAACCGGATTCTCCCCTGTACGACTGGCTCGCCCAGGAACTCGTGCGCCGCTTCGATTACGTCTGCTGCGCCACACTGGAGCAATTCCGGCGTGAGCGCCAGGCCCTGACCCGCCAGGGCCAGATTAAGAGCGGCGGCGACCGGCACGAAAAAGATGATCGTCACCGGCTCAATGATCGCAGCCGTTATGTACTCGGCTGGAGCAACGAGGACAAGATGGCCGCACTGGCCAAGCGCGCCAGGTTACTGGAAGCGCAAATGCAGGCGGCGGCGACGCGTATCGGCAAGGCCCAGGCGGAACAAACCCACCTCCGGGATCAACTTCAGAAACTGGCACGTCTCGGCGAATACCGGGACTACCAGGAACTCGACTGGCAGATCCTGGCGACGGAAATCGCCATTCTGGAGACCGAGAAACAGACCCTGGAAAACGCCTCTGACCGGCTGCAAGCACTGCGGGATCGGCTCAAAGCCTTGGAAGAAAACCTCTGGCACACCGAAAGCTCTCTCCGGATACAGACCCAGGATCTCGCCCGCAACGAAGAAAGACAGGCCCAGACCCGGATTCTTCTGAGCCATTGCGAGGTTCGCCTGGCGACGCTCGACGAAAACGACCGTCACCAGCGTTTTCCGGCACTCGACGTACTGCGGGTCGAGGCTCTGGGCGACTCGGTGCTGGAGATCGAATCCTGCGATCACCGCGAGGAGGCCCTGCGCGAGTGGATCACCCAGCGAATCGACAGCGAAGGTAAAAAAATCACCCGGCTGCGGGACAAGATCATCGATGACATGCGTTCCTACCAACTCGCCTATCCGCTGGAGACCCAGGAAGTCGATGTGGCCGTTGCTGCGGCGCATGAATACCGCGCCATGCTGGAACGCCTGCGGGCCGACGATCTGCCGCGTTTCGAGGCACGTTTCAAGGAGCTTCTCAACGAAAACACCATCCGCGAGGTCGCCAATTTCCAGTCGCAGCTCGCCCGGGAGCGCCAGACGATTAGGGAGCGCATCGAGCGCATCAACCACTCGCTGGTTCCGATTGACTACAACCCAGGCCGCTATATCGAACTGGAGGCACAGACCTGCCCGGATGCCGATATCCGGGATTTTCAGACCGAGCTGCGATCCTGTACCGAGGGTACTCTGACCGGTTCCGAGGATTCCCAGTATTCCGAGGCCAAATTCCTCCAGGTAAAGGGCATCATCCAACGTTTCCGGGGCCGCGAGGGACAAACCGATCTCGACCGGCGCTGGACGCGCAAGGTCACCGATGTGCGCAACTGGTTCCTGTTTTCCGCCTCCGAACGCTGGCGCGAGGATCGTAGCGAACATGAGCACTATACGGATTCGGGCGGCAAATCCGGCGGCCAAAAGGAAAAATTGGCCTACACGGTGCTGGCGGCCAGCCTGGCCTATCAATTCGGCCTGGAGTGGGGCGTGACACGTTCGCGCACCTTCCGCTTCGTGGTCATCGACGAGGCCTTCGGGCGCGGCTCGGACGAATCCGCGCGCTTTGGTCTGGCGCTGTTCCAGCGGCTGAACCTGCAACTCCTGATCGTCACGCCCTTGCAAAAGATCCACATCATCGAGCCCTTCGTGGCCAGTGTGGGTTTTGTGCATAACGAGGCCGGACGGGAATCCCATCTTCGCAACCTGACCATTGCCGAATACCGCGCCGAACGAGAGGCGCGGCAAACATGACGGGTAGTACGGACAAAATGGACAGGACGAATTGGGCAACCCCAGCCGTCATCAGAGACCGCGTAGCCCAGGAGTGGGCGCGGGGACGGCTGTTGGCCGTCTCCCTGACCGGCGAGGCACGGTATCCCTGGCGGCTGTCGCTCAAGGGGCCGGTGACGGCCGAAATCCTGGCAGCGCAATACGACGTCGTGCGCCAGTGGATCAAGGATCTGGTCGAGGGTGCCAAGGCCGCAGAGGGCAGGGGATACCGTCTGGAGTTTCGTGAGATCCACCACCGGCAACTCGGACGCAATCAACTCCCGGTGGCGGCCTGGCTCGATACCGAGGACGACGCGCTGACCCTCATCGGCAAACGGCGCGAGGCGGTGCGTTTTCGCGAACTCGCCGCCATGATCACACAGGTCTTTCCTCTCCTTCAGGATTGGCTCGCCCAGCGGCCCTTACGGGTGCTAGATCTGAGTGATGATTGGGCGGGGCTTCTGGGGGTGCTGGGCTGGATGGCTGATCATCCGCGTCCCCATCTCTATTTGCGTCAGATCGACGTGCCCGGTGTTCATTCCAAGTTCATCGAGCGACATCGGGCACTGTTGGCCGAACTGCTGGACATCATCCTGCCAGTCGAGGCCATTGATGCTCGTCAGGCGCGTGGCACCCATGGCTTTGAGCGACGTTACGGCTTTTTCTCAAAACCGCTGCTGATTCGCTTCCGGTTGCTGGATGAACCCCTGCACGGCATGACGGATTTGACCCTCCCCAGCAACGAGTTCGCCCAGCTCGATCTACCCATCGACCGGGTTTTTATTACCGAAAACGAGATCAACTTTCTGGCCTTTCCCAGGGTGCCCGGCAGCCTGGTGATCTTCGGTGCTGGCTATGGGTTTGAGGCACTGGCCGAGGCGGCCTGGCTGCCAGCCAAGACCATCCTGTACTGGGGCGACATCGACACCCACGGGTTCGCCATCCTCGACCAGTTGCGAAGCCATTGTCCCGGGGCCCAGTCGCTCTTGATGGATCGGGAGACCCTGATGGCCCATCGTAGTCTCTGGGGACGGGAAGACACGCCAATTCGACGGGACTTGCCCCGGCTACAGCCGGATGAAGCCCACCTGTACGATGATTTGCGCTACGACCGGCTGGGGCCGGCACTGCGTTTGGAGCAAGAACGAATTGGTTTTAGCTGGGTTCAGGCCGTGATCGATGCTACGCTGGCGGCCGTTTCGGTAAAGCATC
>JBAXSA010000119.1:0-8071 GCA_037130945.1 Pseudomonadota bacterium
ACATCGATAATCTGCGGGGACAGAACGCCCACCATCAGGCCGAAACCCTGTTCAAAGCCTTGGGCCGGGCGCTGCGAATGGCGACCGAACTCGATCCCCGCATCGCCGGTCTCATCCCTTCCACCAAAGGTTCACTTTGATTTAAATTTGATTTAAATTTGATATAAAAAAGGGCAGACACTATGGGCCAGCACATTGCGATCATTGACTATGGCATGGGCAATCTCCATTCGGTCGCCAAGGCCGTGGAGTACGTTGCTGCGGGAGATGACCGGATTACGGTCAGCGACGATCCCGCCCTCTTGTGTTCTGCGGATCGGGTGGTGTTTCCGGGCCAGGGGGCGGCCCGGGATTGCATGGCAGCCATCGACCAGCACGATCTCCGAGCAGCGATCCTCGAAGCCATCGCCCAAAAAAAACCCTTCCTCGGCATTTGCATGGGCCAACAGGTACTCATGGACTGGAGCGAGGAAAACGACGGCACCCAGCTTTTGGGACTCTTTCCCGGCCAGGTGCGCCATCTGGGACGACCTTTGGGCGTTAACCGCCAGCCCCTCAAGATTCCCCACATGGGCTGGAACCAGGTGCGCCAAGTGCGCCCCCATCCGGTGTGGCAGGGCATCCCCGAGCAGACCCGTTTCTATTTTGTCCACAGTTTTGCCGTCGTCCCCCACGACGCTGCGATCATAGCGGGCGAAACCGATTATGGCCCTCCCTTCACCAGCGCCATTGCCAAGGATTCGCTGTTCGCCGTGCAGTTCCACCCCGAAAAAAGCGCGGAGGCGGGGCTTCAGTTGCTCCGCAATTTCCTCGCCTGGAGGCCCTGATACAGGGTCACCCCTCCAGCAGGGCATAGGCGGCGGTTCGGACTCGTCCGGGAAAGAGAAAGGTACGCCACTGCCGCCCCCCCACCTGACGCCACAACATGGCGGCGCGGATACCGGCGAGCAGCAGGCTGCGGATACGGTTGACGTTTTGCGGCATCTCAAGATAGGCCGGCTCGCCGCGCACCAGGATGCGGGGATGCAATTCGCTGATGGTTTGGGTATAGAGTTCCGCAAGATGGGACAGGACGGTGGCGTGCAGCAGGGGGTGTGTCTTCAGCAGGGGCCGGGCTTCCTCGATGCCATCGGCAACCTGGGCGAGCATCGCCGGCCGGGCGGTCAGCTTTCGCTCCAGTTTCATGAGATCGAGGACATACCGGAGTTGTTCGGTATCGCGGATCTTCTGGCCCTCGATCAGGGCCAGGATCTGGCGTAGCCCCGTGCCCACCCCGGTGGCACCGCCGTCGAACACCGCCATTACCGTGTCAGGCTGGGTCTGAAACAGGCTAAAGATGCTGGCCTCCATGCTGCTACTTTCGGCCAGCCCCCGGTTGGCCACCATCTGTACCATATGCGCGGCCTGAAACACCCCAGCCAGCGCCAGGGTACGGTCTTGTTCGGTATAGGACAAGGTAAAACGCCTCAGTCAATGGCCCGTTCAATCGTCGCTCCACCCAGGCACTCGCCGCAATGGTAAAACACCACCGCTTGTCCGGGGGCCACCGCACGCTGCGGGATGTTGAAGCTGACCTGACAGGTCAGCTCGTCATCCCAGACGACGACATGGCAATCCTGCAAGGGCTGACGATGACGCAGACGGGCCTGGCAGAAAAGCGGCATGATAGCAGGGGAACGGCCACTGACCCAATGCAGATGGGAGGCCACCAGGCCCCTGTGAAACAGCAGGGGGTGATCGTGCCCCTGAACCACCACCAGGGCATTGCGGCTCAATACCTTGGCCGCCACATACCAGGGGGCCTCCAGCCCACCGTGGCGCCCGCCGAGCCCCAAACCATGCCTCTGGCCTAGGGTATGAAACATCAGACCCCGGTGTTCCCCCAGGCATTTGCCTTCGGGGGTCTCAATGGGGCCGGGTTGCGGTTCTAGGAACCGGGCGAGGAAGCTGTCAAAACGCCGTTCGCCAATAAAACACAAGCCCGTGCTGTCCTTGCGGGCATGGTTGGGCAAGCCCGCCGCGCTGGCCAAGTCACGCACCTCGGTCTTGGTGAGATGGGCCAGGGGAAAGCGGCTATGGGCCAGAGCGCGTTGATCGAGGAGGTGGAGAAAATAGGTCTGATCCTTGTTTGTGTCGGCAGCACTCCACAGGTGATAGCCATTCTCGTCCTGAACAATGTCGGCATAATGCCCAGTGGCAATCGCTGTGGCACCCAGATCCAGGGCATGATCCAGAAAGGCCTTGAACTTGATCTCCCGGTTGCAGAGTACATCGGGATTGGGCGTGCGCCCGGCGCGGTATTCCGCCAAAAATGTCTCGAAGACCCCCTCCCAATAGTCGGCAGCAAAATTGATCCGGTACAGGGGAATATCCAGATGTTTTGCTACTGCTTCTGCCGTTGCCAAATCTTTAGCGGCGGCGCAATAGCCCGGTTGGTCGTCTTCCTCCCAATTCTTCATGAAGAGCCCCTCGACCCGGTAGCCCTGGTGTAACAGACAGAGGGCCGCGACTGCGGAATCAACCCCGCCGGATAAACCCACCAGCATCAGGCCGAGATCCTCACGGGCTGAAGCATGGGGGTGTGTTTGAGACATCATGATGAGTCCTTTAAGAGTCCTTGAGTCCTTGAATAAAGACCGTCGGAACCTCACCTAGGATCAGGTCTGTCGTTGGGGCCGCTAAAACAGCCAACCGACGGCGATTTTCATCCCGTTGCAACTTTTTCTAGGGTTTTTGGAGGTATATTGTGGGTGTTCTCGTTGGCCGCAAGGCACCAGACTTTACCGCTCCGGCGGTGCTTGGCGATGGACAAATCGTCGATAACTATCATTTTGGCACGGCAACCCAGGGTAAATACGCGGTGGTGTTTTTTTGGCCACTGGATTTTACCTTCGTCTGTCCTTCGGAATTGATCGCCTTTGACCATCGCCTGGAAGAATTCCAGAAACGCGATACCGAGGTCATTGGTGTCTCCGTCGACTCCCATTTTGCCCACAACGCCTGGCGCAACACGCCGGTCAATCAGGGTGGAATTGGCCCGGTCAAGTACACCCTGGTGGCGGACATGACCCATCATATCTGCAAGGCCTATGATGTGGAAACTCCGAACGGGGCGGTGGCCTTCCGAGGTTCTTTCCTCATCGACCGTACAGGCATGGTGCGCCACCAAGTGGTCAACGATTTGGGATTGGGCCGCAATATCGACGAGATGCTGCGGATGATCGACGCCCTGCAGTTTACCGAACAGCACGGGGAAGTCTGTCCGGCGGGTTGGCGTCAGGGCGATGTGGGCATGAAGGCCAGCCTCGAAGGGATGGTCGATTATCTGGCCAAGCATGCCCAGGCCCTGTAGTTTATGGCACTCGTCTGAATTTTGACGATAGGCCGCCCCGAGGCGGCCTTTTTTTGAATTTGAATTTGAAGGTATGACTATGTTGGGCATCATCGGGGGATCCGGACTGACTCAGTTCGCCGAGCTTCGCATCTTGCGCCAGGAGCCACTGCCGCCGCCTCTGCTGATTAAAACCCCTTACGGCGAGCCTTCGGCACCACTCACCCTCGGCATGGTGCGGGAACAACGCGTGGTATTTCTTCCCCGCCACGGGTCAGATCACAGCATCCCCCCGCACCGAATCAACTTCCGGGCTAATCTTTGGGCATTGCGCGAGGCCGGTGTCCGCGAGGTCATTGGGGTGGCAGCGGTCGGAGGCATTCGCGACGATCTGGGGCCGGGGATCCTCGCCGTTCCCGATCAGATCATCGACTATACCTATGGACGCTCCCACACCTATTTTGATGGCGAACCGGCTCCGGTCACCCACATCGATTTTACGCATCCCTACAGTGCCAGACTCCGCCAGCGGCTGATCGATGCCGCCCTGGCCATCGGCCAACCCCTCGTCACCAGAGGCACCCAGGGTGTCACCCAGGGGCCGCGTTTGGAAACCGCCCACGAGGTGCGGCGCTTGGAACGGGATGGTTGCGATCTGGTGGGCATGACCGGCATGCCCGAGGCCGCGCTAGCCCGGGAGCTGGGTCTCGAATATGCCTGTTGCGCCCTGGTGGTGAACTGGGCGGCCGGCAAGGCGGGGCAGCAAGAGGTGTCGCTGGCCGATATCCAGGCGGAACTTGACCGGGGCATGGGCAAAATCCGGGCGCTGCTGGCCGCGTTGATGTGAGTGCCGCCGCTGGCCTATTCTTCATCCCCCGGCATGAGAAAGGCATCACAGGGAATTTGCACCGGGGTCATGGGTTTTTGGCGCCGAATCCTGAGGGCGGTGAGCCGACCGCCCCACAGGCAACCGCTATCGAGACACCAGACGTTGTTGCGCTGGAATAATCCCAGGGTAGACCAGTGGCCAAAAACAATGCGGTTTTCCTGGCTCAGGCGCCCGGGCACATCAAACCAGGGCAAGGAACCCGCCGTCTGATGAAAACCCGGTGGCCCTTTTTCCTTGAGAGACAGGCGACCCTTGTCCGTGCAATAACGTAGCCGCGTCAGGCAGTTGACGATAAAGCGCCAACGCGCCATGCCACGCAGGCCAGGCTTCCAGCGATCAGGTTTGTTGCCGTACATCTCCTTGAGAAACTCACGGATGTCGTCGCCACGCAGAAGGGTCTCCACTTCACGGGCGCAGCCGAGCGCGGTAGGGACGTCCCACTGTGGCGGCAAGCCGGCATGAATCAAACTAAAACCCCGCTCGGCGTCGTGGTACATCAAGGGCTGATGGCGCAGCCATTCGATCAATTCTTCCCGATCCGGGGCGCTCAAGATCTCACGCAGACTGGCTTCGCGGGCCTGCCGGGGGTTGCCATAGGCCAGCGCCAGCAGGTGAAGGTCATGGTTACCCAGGACGACTACCGCACGGTCTCCGAGTTGCTTGACAAAACGCAACACCGTCAGGGAATCGGGCCCCCGGTTGACCAGATCCCCCACCAGCCAGAGATGATCCTTATCGGAGTCGAAAGCGATTTTATCCAGCAGCTGTCGAAATTCGTCGTAACAGCCCTGAATATCTCCGATCGCATAAACAGCCATGCGGTAATTTCTGTTTTATAAACAGCCTCTATCGCGATCGTTCCCGCAACCACTTCCCGATCGCCGCCGGAATCTCCTTCTGCGCACGTCCGCTGACATAGATGCCGATGTGCCCGCCCTTGAAGGTGAAGGCGGTATAGTCTCGAGTGCCCACCTGTTTTTCCAGGGCAATTGACGCCGATGGGGGTACCAGATGATCCTCGGTGGCGTAAATATTAAACACCGGCATGGTGACACGCGATAGAGAAACCTTACGTCCGCCGAGTTCCAGCGTCCCCTTCACCAAGGCATTGTCCTGGAAGAACCACTTGACGAACTGGCGATACGCCTCGCCGGCCTGATCCGGACTATCGAAGATCCACTTTTCCATACGCAGGAAATTCTTGAGCTTCACTTCGTCTTCGAGGATTTCTGTCATGTCGACATATTTTTGGCCCAGCAGACGGAAGGGTTTTAGTGACAGGAAACTCCAGTTCAGCAATTCGCCCGGGATGTTGCCCAGAGTATCCACCAAGAGGTCGACGTCCAGATCTCGCGCCCAAGTGCTGAGCGTGTTGTCCGGGGTATGGAAATCCACCGGTGTGACCATGGTGACCAGATTGCTGACCTTTTCTGGGTGCAGGGCGGCAAAACATAGACTAAAGGTGCCGCCCTGGCAAATGCCCAGCAGGTTGATGGCGGGCAGATTGTGGGCGCGACAGAGGTGATCCACACAACGGCGGATATAGCCGTTGATGTAGTCGTCGAGTTCCAGATAGCGATCAGCCTCGTCCGGATAGCCCCAGTCGATAAGGTATACATCCACGCCCTGATCGAGTAGGCCGCGGATAGTGGAACGGTCTTCCTGGAGATCGGTCATGTAGGGGCGATTGACCAGCGCATAGACCACCAGAAGCGGTGTCTTGGCCGGATCGGCAACGCGCGGGCGATAGTGGTACAGCACCAGCTTGTCTTCACGGTAAACGGCGTCTTTCGGGCTGACACCCACCTCGACGTCGCCGACCTGGCTGAGAGCGACCATGCCTTTGGTGATGCGGCGGTTGAAGTCGAATAATTCCTGAACGATTTGATCCGGGCGGAGCATGAGGTAGATTCTCCTATGCGGGGTGATTTAGGCGTTGGTCTTGGGATCGCGGGCAGCGGGGCGCTTGGAGTGCGGCTTGGGGATCTCTTCCCCGGTACGCAAGGTCTCCACCTCGCGGCGCAGGGCTACTATTTCCTCGCGCAATTCGCGGATGCCGGATTCGTCCAGCTTTTCCTGCAAGCGCCATACCTGCTGACGCAGCTGGTGCAGCTTTTGGTGACTGGTGTTGAGCTCGCGGCGGGTAGGCAGGTTGAGGGTACCGAGCAGCTCGTCCATCATCTTCTGTTCCTGTTTCTTCACCGCCATCAGGGTGTTGAGCAGGCGTGCCTGGGCACCGTTGAATTCGGGCGTGGCCGCCGTTTCGGCGTATGCCAGTTCGCCACAATCCACCCACAGATCGTAAAACGCCCGCAGGGTATCCGGCGTCTTGCCTTGCTGACCTAATTCGGCGAGTTTGCTACCCAAGAGATCGCCGGCGCGCTGGGTGATTTTTGCCAGCACATTGTCGGCAAAGTCGCGCATGGCCGTACCGTATTCCAGCCACAACCGACTCCAGCGCTGGACTTCTTCCTGCGATTCGCGGGTGTAGCCCAGGGTCGGTGTGGACAGCATCTGGTTGAGGACGCCGCCTGGACCTTCGGCGGCATTCATCCCCCGAAAGATCTTTTCCAACTCGCCAGGCATCATCGAACAAGCCGAGGTAACCCGCTGCCAGGTATCCATCGGCAAGCCCCAAAAGGTCGCAAAGGCGGCCCACGGATCTTTGCCAGCGCCCGGGCCGGCACTGAAGCCTTCCTGCATCTGGCGCAAACCGCGTTGTACAGCTTCAGTCCAGGCCTCTGGCGATTGCGGTGAACCTTGCAGGGTGGACAGACTTTTCCACAGAGTCTCGCCCAGCTGCAGATAGCCCTTGTTGACACCCACGAGTTTTTTCACCCAATCGCGCGATTCGGCGGGTGCGGAGTTGGACATCATGCCAGACCAAAAATCGAAAGCCTGACTCCAGGGGTTGGACGGCAGTTCCTGGGGTTTGAGGCCGCCCCAAAGGTCAAAAGTCTGCCCCCAGGGGTTGGATGGTGGAGCCTGAGGTTTGAGGCCGCCCCAAAGGTCAAAAGCCTGACCCCAAGGGTTGAAGGGTGAAGCCTGGGGTTTCGGAGACAGGGCTGGATTGGCTTTCTGCGCCATATCGAGCCAGCTTTGCCAATATTGCTGCTGGGCGTTGGCCCATAGGGATGTCCAGTCATTGGAATCGAAAGACGGTTTGCCGGTCATGGGTTTTCCCCTGTCGAACGGTTGAATGGAGAGAAAGCAAGTATATCAAGTATTAAAGGCTATGCCTGTTCTTGAAACGCCGCAACAAATTTATTGCAGTGCAATAAAATTAAAAAAAATCGTTGACAGCGCTAGCCACCAGGAATATGCTGCACTGCAACATAACTCCGTTCCGTTAACTGAAGGATATCGCCATGAATACACGTCTATTTGACCAATGGGTAGAAATGAATCAGGCCGCGCTGGCTCCGGTGATGCGCTGGCGGGAAATCGCTACGGAAGCCACCGACAAGGCCATGCGCTATAACTTGGGCGTCATGCAGGACTGCCTGGAGCTTGGGGGCCGTCAGGCGCAGGTGGTGGGTGAGCAACCACAGGATCTGTTCGTCGAAAGCAGCAAGAATGCTTCGGATTTTGGCATAAAGATGATGGCCCACGTCAGCGATTACTTCAAGATGGCAAAGGATCATCAGAAAATCATGGGCACCTGGGCCGAGACGGCTGCCAAAACTGCGGTAGATTCGTTCAAGACGAACGTAGCTGCGGTCTGATAATGTCTTGATTTTAGCGAAAGCCTAACCCTTATATTTATAACTCGCAGAGGACATAACCATGAACACACGTCTGTTTGACCAATGGGTGGAAATGAATCAGGCCGCGCTGGCTCCAATCATGCG
>JBAXSA010000120.1:0-8061 GCA_037130945.1 Pseudomonadota bacterium
GCCACAAGCGCCACAGCACCCGACCAGATCAGGGTGGTCAATACCGCAGTGCCCTGGATCATCACTTGCCCGGCAATCGAATAGTCGGGGGAGACCTTGTTGGTCACATAGTCGTAAATGCCCACGCCACCCAGGTTCGGCGCAGCAAAAACACCCGTCAGGAGGGCACCCAGTATTCCGCCCACCCCATGCACCCCGAACACATCCAGGGCGTCATCCGCGCCCAGTAGTTTCTTGAGCCCGGTCACGCCCCACAGGCACAGAACCCCCGCAGCCATGCCGATCACCAAGGCACCACTGGGTCCCACAAAGCCACAGGCCGGGGTAATGGCCACCAGTCCCGCCACCGCGCCAGAGGCCGCGCCCAACATGGAAGGCGTGCCCTTGATCATCCACTCGACCAACATCCAGGCCAGCGCCGCCACCGCAGTAGCCAGCCAAGTGTTGACAAAGGCCAGCGCCGCCGTGCCATTCGCTTCAAGCGCAGAACCCGCGTTGAAACCAAACCAGCCGACCCATAGCAGGGAGGCACCGACCATCGTCAGAGGTAGATTGTGTGGTGCCATGGAATCCCGTCCAAGACCCAGCCGCTTGCCGATGAAATAGGCTCCGACCAACCCCGCGATGGCGGCATTGATATGCACCACGGTACCGCCCGCGAAATCCAGGGCACCCTTCTGGAACAGCCAGCCCGCAGTGGCATTCGCAATATCGGCGGCGTTCGCGTTGGTGTAGGCATCCGGGCCCGCCCAGTACCACACCATGTGGGCCATGGGTAGATAGGCAAAAGTAAACCAGATCACGGTGAAGACGAGGACTGCGGAGAACTTGATGCGTTCGGCGAAGGCACCCACGATCAGACCGCAGGTAATGGCGGCAAAGGCACCCTGGAAGGCCACATAGATATACTCCGGTACCACGATCCCCTTGCTGAAGGTTGCCGCGCCAGAGTCAGGCGTAATGCCCGCCAGGAACAGTTTGCTGAGTCCGCCGATCCAGGCATTGCCTTCGGTAAAGGCCAGGGAATAGCCATAGACAACCCACAGAACACTCACCAGCGAGAAGATCGTAAAGACCTGCATCAGCACCGACAGCATGTTTTTAGCGCGAACCAAGCCACCATAAAACAGCGCAAGCCCAGGAATCGACATGAGCATCACAAAGGCCGTGGCGACAATCAGCCAACTGGCGTCGCCCTTATTGGAAACTGGAGCCGCCGCCGCTGCGACGGGGGTGACAGGCACCGCAACAGCCACGGGCACCACTACCACTGGCACCGGCGCTGCCACGGGCACCACTGCCACGGGTGCCGGCGCTGCTACTGCTACTGGTGCCGGTGCTGGCACCTTGGGTGTTACTGCTGTTGCCTTTGGCGCTGCTGCCTTGGGTGCATCGGCCCAGAGTGAGGCAGACACCCCGAGGGTCAAGAGCAACAACAAAAAGGGGATGAGTCGTTTCATGAAATTCTCCTAGATGGCTTCGGGGCCGGATTCGCCGGTACGGATACGGATGACGGTTTCCACGTCACTGACAAAGATCTTGCCATCGCCGATCTTGCCGGTTCGGGCGGCCTGCTGAATGGCGGCCAGGGTTTGCTCCAGCTGGTCGGCGGCGACCACGGCCTCAATCTTGATCTTGGGTAAAAAATCGACGACATACTCGGCCCCCCGGTAAAGCTCCGTATGTCCTTTTTGACGCCCAAACCCCCGAACCTCGGTGACGGTAATGCCCCGCACACCGACCTCGGATAGGGCCTCGCGGACATCATCAAGCTTGAACGGCTTGATGATCGCGGTAATTTGTTTCATGAGTATCTCCTTAAAATACGAGTTGGGTCTGCCCAGCCGGCAGACCAGCATCTTTCCCTTGGCAGCACTCGTGCCATAGCTATATTTGTGTTTTATATCAACAGGGTAGAAGTGTCTTACGCGACCTTGACAGGGTTCGGTTCGCCCCGGTCGGGGGCGTCAACCCTTTTTGATGCACCAACAAAAGGCAACTGGGAGTGCGTCCACAGGGACATCCCAGCAGGGTAGAATCCAGGCCATCCTCACCATCCATGCCCTTCACCCAACGAATCGGGACGTGACCATGATAAAATCCACCGGCCCTCTCGCCGGACTCATTGATGCCGCCGCCGAGGTGGTGCTGGGACATAGGCGGGTCATCCAGCTCGCGCTGGCCTGTGTGCTGGCGAGAGGCCACCTGCTTATCGAGGACTTACCCGGCATGGGCAAGACCACCCTGGCCCACACCCTGGCCAGGTTATTCGGTCTCCATTATGCCCGCATCCAGTTCACGAGCGATCTGCTCCCGGCGGATCTCCTGGGGGTTTCGATCTTCGACCAAGTGGCGCAGCGGTTTCGCTTTCACACCGGCCCCGTGTTTGCCCAGCTGGTACTTGCCGACGAGATCAACCGCGCCACCCCCAAGACGCAAAGCGCCTTGCTGGAAGCCATGGAAGAACACTGCGTGACGGTGGATGGCGAGACTCGGCCCTTGCCGGAGCCCTTTTTCGTCATTGCCACCCAAAATCCCTCCGACCAAATCGGCACCTTTCCGCTCCCCGAATCGCAACTGGATCGATTTTTGATGCGCTTGACGATGGGTTACCCGGATCGCGCCGCCGAACGGCAGCTCCTCCAGGGCACGGATCGGCTGGCCCTGGCCAAGACCCTGGCACCGGTGCTGAGTCCGGCACGGCTCATCGAGTACCAAGCGCAGGTTGCAATGATTCACGTCAGCGAACCCTTGCTGGCTTACTGCCAGGATCTTCTGGCCCATTCCCGCCACAGCGGTACTTTTCTCCATGGGCTCTCCCCCCGGGCCGGGATGGCGCTGCTGCGCAGTGCCCGGGCGCTGGCCTTCCTCGGCGGCCGGGATTATGTCGTGCCCGAGGATGTCCAGGGAGTGTTGCCGGCCTGTTTTGGCCACCGTTTGACCGCCAACCCAGCCACGGAGGTGGCCTCCAGGAGCTATGATCCAGCCCGGCGGTTGCTGGAAGCGGTACCGGTGCCTTGACAGCAATCCCATCGGTTCCTGGCGTGGTGGTGTTGACCACGCGCCGCATCTACATCGTACCCACCCGGTTCGGTTTGTTATTTGCCGGTGTCGCCGCCCTGATGCTGCTGGGAGCCCTGAACTACAACAACAACTCGGCATTTTTCTTCACTGCCCTGTTCATCGGCGTGGGGCTTGTGACGATGGTGGAAACCTGGCGCAATCTGTTGGGATTGCAGGTGCGATTCCAGGGCGCACAACCGGCCTTCGCCGGGGAACCGGTGAGGGTCTGTTTTCAGCTTGACAATCCCAGCCTGCTCGCACGCCGGGCGCTCAGGGCCCGGTTCCGGACCCGACGGGACAGTCTTTCCGAGGCCATGAATCTGGCACCCCGGCAGGATCACACCCTCTGTCTGGATTTGCCCAGTCAGCGTCGCGGCTGGTTAGCTGTCGATCCCCTCGAGATTTATTCCGAATACCCGCTAGGGCTATTTCATGCCTGGTCGGTGGTGTCTTTTAATGAGGCTGCCCGTTGTCTGGTCTACCCACGGCCTGTTGGGCAGGCCGTCCCCCGCCACGAGGCCGCGCCAATCCAGACAGAGGGCTATTCGCCACAGGCCGGTAGCGACGATTTCGCGGGACTGCGTCCCTATCGGCCAGGAGATTCTCCCCGGCACCTGGACTGGAAGGCCTTGGCTCGGGATCGGGGCTGGCTGATCAAGCAATTTGCCGGTGGCAGCCCGGAATGTCTGTGGGTGGATTGGGAGGCGGTACCGGATCGGGACACAGAATCCCGGCTGAGTCGTCTGGCTGTTCTCTGTCTCCGATTAAGCCAGAGGGAGATGGCCTTTGGACTCCGGATTCCGGGTCTAAAAATCCCTCCCGGTCAGGGTCTGGCTCACCGCGAACGCTGTCTGACGGCGCTGGCTCGTTTTGGCGAGGATGAGACCGGATAATATCTCGTCGTGACAAAGCATTTTTGTTATTGTGACAAGATATTACGAAAGTTTCTTAACAAACCTCTATAATTTTAATCAAGGCCCATGGCCACTCGGCGTTTGGCGCTTGGCATGAGTCGTCACACCTTCTACAATCGATAAATGTGATCCACTTCACGACAAGCTGCCGGACAAGCTTCTAAGCTAATATCCAGTGAAGGATTTTTATCCATCCATCCAGTCATCTATCAGGAGATCGTCATGCGTCGCTCAACTTCCTTTGTGACCTGCTTCACCGCCGCCAGCTTGAGTCTTTTACTCACCAGCCTACCGGCCAATGCGGAAAACGGTCGCCACAATGCCTTCGCGATGGGTGCCGTCGCAGGGGCTGTCCTCGCCCCCTTGCTCGCGGTTCCCCGGGCCGTTTACAGTGAACCTGCGGTCGTCTACCGGGAACCGGTGGTGGTTCATCGCGCCCCCCGGGTCGTCTACGAGGAAGTCTATGAGGCACCCACCTACTACCGGGAACGCCGGTACTACGATCAAGACCCTCTGCCACATGGCCGCTATTATTCGGAACACCGTCATCATCGGGATTACTTTGATGACTGATGGCCATAGGGTCATAGTGATTTCCGGGAGTGGCTCTCCCGGAAATCACTACGGGGTCAGGCGTTGGCGGCCTGCCAGATCAGCACGGCGTTCCCGGCTGCGTAGCTGAGGAGGTAGGCCGCGCCGGCCAGCCAGCTAAAACGGCGCAGCGCAGTGTCTTTCCAGCGGGGTCGGGTCACCAGTATCCACACTGAAATCAGACCTAGCACAACGAAGTGAAAAAACGATAGGGCATGTAGCCGATCCACCAGGGTCAGCGCCTCGCTACGGCCAAGCACCGCATCGACGGCACGAAGGTTGATGATGGTGGCGAACAGGGCACCGACCACTAGGCTGTTGACCGTGTTCATCATCGACGGAATGTTGGGCAGCATCAAAAATCCGATGGCCGACACCAGGAACGCTGCGTACATGGCGAAATGCAGCTTGAAAAATAGCAGCAGCGAACTGCGCTCGATGTCAAAATCCACCCGCAAGCGGCTGTATTGGCTGGTCGGTTCGGCCGTGGGATCGCCAAAATTGCTCTCGTAGTCCTTGACTCCAGCAGTCACGCTTAATCCCTTCAGGGTATACCCGTCAATCGCGATGTCCCTGCTGAAATTGCTCTCCTTAGTATCGGCGGCGTAAACCAGATGGCTGGTGTCAACGAGGCCCTCCTCGATAAAAATCGATAGCCTATGCCGGTCGAAGGGAAAGTTTTTCATATCCCAATGGGTGCGAAAGGTTCCCTGAACCTTCTGTTGCGCCCACACGATCTGGCCCTTGGGTTCGGAGTCATAGAGGCTGACGGAAGTCTGTCTGGCATTGATATATTCCATGGTTTTCAATGGTTTTATATTGGCATTGACATGGTCCGACCAGATCCAGAAATCCGCCCCAAAACTACTTTTGGCGGGATCAAGATCGTGCAGTGACAAAAGATAAACCCCCAGAGTCGCCTGATCGGGTGGCGCGGGGGGGGGTGCCGGGGTTTGGAGATTGGCCTGAGGGGTAGCCGTGACCGGCGTCGCCGCCAGCGGTTCGGGAACAGCCCCGCCAGCCCACGCCCACCCCGGCGGTGTGATGCAGCCTGCGGCAAATACCATAAAAAAAAACCACACCTGATAGCGTTCTCGCATCATCAAAATCCTCCTCACAACCCTATCGTTTGTCTTCTCCCAACAGGCCAGGATTACTCCCGGCGGATCCGCCACACCACCGACCCCAGGCTGGCCAGGATGGCCAGCACCGGTAACCATAGACCCTCGCTTACACCGCGATAAAATCCCGCGCCCGAGATCATGATCAGGATGAACCAGACAGCAGCCTGAAGCGACGGAATGTCCACCCACCAGCGACGATCGCATTGCCACAGCGCCCACGCCGCCAGCATCAGCCCCAGGGAGGCTCCAGCCATGACATCCAGGGGCCAGTGGACACCCATGGCGACCCGGCTCAGTCCCACCAAACCCGCAGCACTCAATGCCAGCCAACGCCACACCCCTGACAACGCCATGGCCATCACCCCGACGGCCGCAAAGGCGCTGAGGGTATGGCCCGAGGGGAAACTACTCTGCCGCAGCGCGTGACCGATGAGATGGAACATCTCCATGGGCAGAATCGCTGGCGGCCGTGGGGTATGAAAGAGCCACTTGAGCAGGAGCGAGAGTCCGCCACCCAGAATCGCCGCCAGGGCCAAGGCCACCAACAGGCGAGGGTGTCGCCATCTCAGCCACAAACCGAGCGGCAACACCACCTCGGCTTCGCCGAAGGCGGTAATCTGCGGCCAAAGCGGGGCAGGCCAGTGACCTAACCAACGATTGAGCGGAATGAATCCCGCGTGATAACCGCCGACCATAAAAACCACTAGCGCCGCCAGCGCCAAGCCTAGCGCCAGCAACGCCGGCAGATGCCAGGCGAGCGGGGGGTTACATCTGTTCCTAAAAACTTGTGCAAAATTCCGCGTTGAAATTTTCAAGCATTTCGCTCTCTAATTGTTGCTCATATTGCACAATTATAAACAAATATACGCTATAATCAAGCATCAGTTGCCAGCTCCGCCAGCACAGGGTAGACCGGCACCAGATGGCCGTCCATTTCATCCTAGGCGATAATCCTCCACCAGCTGGGGCCGGGGCCGGGGCTGGGGGGGCGTTGGCGATCAATGAGTACCATGCAAAACAAGACCTCTCTATTCATCCTGTTATCCGCTGCCGGCCTGGCCGGTTTTTTCTGGTTGAAGGACTTCATCAAGCTGAAGGGTTTCATCAAGGAACGTCTCGGCCCATGGCCGGTCAGCAAAAAAAACAAAGAAAACCAGCCGTTGCCAGTAATCACCCTGGCTATCGCCCAAATGCGGGATTTTTCGGAGGCTCTGTCGGTTACGGGCCTGGTGGCGGCGGGGCAGAGTACCTCTGTCGGCAATGGCGTGGCAGGTACCGTCGAGGCGATACATTTTGAATCCGGCCAACCGGTCAAACAGGGCGATCCTCTGGTCAGCCTGGATGCTCGTATCGAAAAGGCCTTGCTCCAGGAGTTGAAGGCTCAGGCAGCACTGGCCGAAGAGGCCTTTAAGCGTTGCGATGCCAAGACCGATGGAGATCGCAGCCGTCTGGAAACCGATGCCGCCCGAGCCCGGGTCGAGACGCAACAGGCCCGAGTTGAAAAAACATTGATCCGGGCACCTTTTGATGGCGTATTGGGGCTCCGTCAAGTGACTCTGGGACAATACCTACCGGTGGGTAGCCCGTTGGTTACCTTGTCGAATCTGGATCGCATCCAGATCGACCTGACATTACCCAAACAGCATATCGGCCAAGTTGCCGCAGGACAGGCGGTGACGGCCCGTCTCGAAGATCATCCTTGGCAGGCTTTCCCCGGACTACTTCAGGCGGTAGTGCCGGAGATTCATCGGGAGACCCGTCACTTCGCAGTCCGGGCAATTTTTGCCAATCCCGATCACGCCCTAATACCGGGCCTGACCGCCCGGATCGAGTGGTCACTCTCGACACCTGAACGGCGGGTGATGATTCCTAAAAGCGCCGTCCTCGATGGAACGGGAACGGTGTTCGTGGTTGAGGCTATCTCAAGCAACACAGCGCTTTCCGGCGCACCCCGGTCGATTGTCAAACGCCGCGAGATCCGACTTGGATCCCGGCAGAGCGATGGCGATCTTGTCGTGGTGCTGGAGGGACTGCAAGTCGGCGAACGGGTGGCGACATCGAACCTTCAATCCTTGCAGGATGGCGCTGAAGTGGAAGTGATTGTGGATTTCTGAATATATCGCATATGTCTATTATGTAAAGTAAAGAGGAGCCTTCCTCACCCGGAGGGTTCCGCTCCGGCTCCTTGGCGAAAAACTAAAACTTAAATCCCACACCGCATGCCCAAGGCGCTGGCCGCGTTGCTCAAAGCGCGTCAAGGGGCGATCCGGACAGCGATCCGTGAATCCCTCAGTGCCTCCCAGATTGACAAAACCCGGAGCCACGGCAAACACCTCGCGCATTTGTTGGGCATAGTCCTGCCAGTCGGT
>JBAXSA010000121.1:0-8058 GCA_037130945.1 Pseudomonadota bacterium
GGGCACACGATGGGTCATGCTCATCACGGCGGTGATGATGGTGATCGAAATCATCGCGGGTTGGCAGTTCAACTCGATGGCCCTGCTGGCGGATGGCTGGCACATGAGTTCCCACGCTGTGGCCATCGGCCTTTCCGCAGTGGCGTACTCAACCGCGCGGCGCTACGCCAAAGACCCGCGTTTTGCCTTTGGCACCTGGAAGATTGAAATCCTCGCAGGTTTCTCCAGTGCCCTGTTTCTGCTTGGGGTGGTGGCCATGATGCTGGTGGGATCGGTCGAGCGTCTCTTTTCGCCACAGCCCATCCATTTTACCGAGGCTATCGCCGTGGCCATCGTCGGGCTGCTGGTGAATATCGTCTGTGCCCTGATCCTAAATGGCGTACACGATCAGGGTCATGCGCATAGCCACGGGGATCACGGCGATCATCAGGCCCACGGTCACGACCTCAATCTGCACTCGGCCTATCTGCATGTCGTGGCGGATGCCGCAACGTCGGTACTCGCTGTACTCGCCCTGCTGGGAGGTGTGCTGTACGCGTGGAATTGGCTCGACCCGGCCATGGGCGTCCTCGGGGCCCTGCTGGTCACCCGCTGGGCCCAGGGGCTGATCCGCGATACCAGCCGCATCCTGCTGGATTGCGAGATGGATCACCCTGTCGTCAACGAGATTCGCGACACGATGGCCAGACACCGTGGCTGGGGCATTCCTCCGCAAATCGCGGACATCCATGTCTGGCGGGTGGGTAAAAATAAATTTGCCGTCATTCTCGGACTAGCCACAGAAAACCCCCAGATCACGCCCGATGCCGTCAAGAACCTGCTAGGGCAACACGAGGAGCTTGCTCACATCTCGGTTGAGGTCAATCCCATGGGAATTTCTCAGCGGCCTTGCTCCACCCGAAATAGGGTCAAACCCTGATAGATCGCCAGGGGTGCCAGCTGTAGCAGGATACGATCCAGAGCGGTGCCGGAAATGGCAAATTGCCAGTAATCGGTACAGGAAAAAAACAAAAATACCACCCCCAAACCGACGCCCAGGAAGGCGGAGAGAAAGAAAACACCGGGGTGGTGCCGCAGTCCCGTCAGGCCCGCCAGCAATGTCACCGGCACGCCAAACCACAACAAATGCCAGTTGTCCAGGCTGAACAGGTGCAGCCCCCAGACCCAGGTGTCGAAGCCGCATCCCAGCGCGAAGGTGCCGAGGAAGGGCAGGGACCATACCAGGGATTGCGGACCCTGCCAGGTCAAGACGGCCAACAGCACGGCCAGCACGGCACCGAGCGCCAGAAGGGGGGGACGCAACCAAAGCCGCGCCGATTGTCCGCCGGGGCCTGGCCAGGCCAGTGGCAAAAAGGCCAGAATCAGGCCGCACCAGATGGCCCCCTCGCGTTTGAAAAACGGCATCACCAGCGCCATCAGCAGACCCAGTGCCAGGGTCTTAAAATCCTCGTCCCGAAACCCGCGATGGAGCGCGATCATGGTGAGCAGCAGGAAGGTTCCGATCCACAAATCGGCATAGCCCGCCAGCACCACATGTGTGGCCAGCAGGGGCAGCGAGGCCATGAAGTAGACCCCCAGGGCCGCCAGCCAGATCCCTCCTCCCTGCGCCCTCAGCCCGCCATAGACCGCCAACAAGAGGGCCACCAGACAGGCAAGCCAGGGTATCTTGGCGAGGCCATCCTGCCACTCTGACATACCCATCACCGACCAGAGCTGGATCGACGGCAGGAGTCCCGGATAATCCTGGGCGTAGTTGGTATAGACCACCGCCGAGGGTTGATTCAACCAGTCGCCAATTGGCACGAATGACAGCGGCTGGTTCGTACCAAACCAGGCCTTGGCCTTGACGGCCCAGGCAGCCCAGGCATCCCAGGGATACAGGGGCATCTTCAGGGTTTGCAGCAGCGGGAGCAGGGTGACCAGCAGCAGAGCGGCTATCAGCGTGGCGGTGGCCCCGCGTTTCCAGCCGGATGATGGCAAGGCAGTAGAAAGCCTGACTGGCAAGAGGGGACGCCTAAAAAAACCACCGCCCAACCCGCCAAACACCAGGCCCAACAGCCCCAGCAGGATCAGTGTCACGCCGGGCTGCCAATGGCCCGCAGCCAGACCCGTCAGCCACAGCAGCAGAACTGCGAGCAGTGTGCCGAGACAATAACCGTAGCCCAATAGCCCCGCCCAGCCGAGGGGAAAGTGCTCTCTAAAAACAGCTCGCAGACCCAGGACGCCGGTACTGGTGGCCACCGCTATCGCCAGCAGCGGCCAGAGGTCGGAATTCACTCGGGCAGATCGAGAAAAAACAACAGCCCCGCGAGCGGCGGCAGATCCAGAATGGCCGAGTAGGGACGGTTCATCCAGGGCAGTATTTCGGCTTCGATGGCCCCGGCATTGCCCACGTCGCTACCGCCGTAGTAATGGGCGTCGGAGTTGATCGCCTCCAGCCAGCGTCCGAGGTAGGGCAGACCAATGCGGTAGCCGCGCCGCACCACCGGGGTGAAATTCAATATCACGACACAGACCTGGCCGCGGTGATCCTTGCGAAGATAGATCAGCACTGATTGCGAACTATCGTGGCAGTCGATCCACTCAAAACCACCCCCGTCGAAATCGCCTTCATGCAGGGGGGGACGTTGCCGGTAGAGACGGTTGAGATCTTGAACCATCTGCCGTATCCCCTGGTGTTGGGGCCGTCTCAGCAAATCCCAATCCAGCGATCGGCGGAAATCCCACTCATGACCCTGGCCAAATTCGCAGCCCATGAAAAGAATCTTCTTGCCCGGATAGGTGAAAAGTTAGACGTACAGCAAGCGTAGATTGGCAAACCGTTGCCAGGCATCCCCCGGCATCTTGTCCAGCATCGAGCCTTTGCCATGCACGACTTCGTCGTGAGAAAAGGGCAGCACGAAGTTTTCCGTGAAGGCGTAAAGCAACCCGAAGGTCAGTTGGTCGTGGTGATAGTGACGATGGATCGGATCCTTGGAAAGATAGATCAGGGTGTCGTGCATCCAGCCCATGTTCCACTTCATGCTGAAACCCAGCCCCCCGATATAAGTAGGACGGGAAACCATGGGCCAGGACGTGGATTCCTCGGCAATCATGAGCGTGCCGGGGTGTAGCTCGTGGGTGACACTGTTGAGTTGCCGCAAGAAATCCACAGCTTCGAGGTTTTCACGGCCTCCGTAGATATTGGGCAGCCACTCCCCCTCGGGGCGCGAATAATCCAGATAGAGCATGGAGGCCACCGCGTCCACCCGCAGGCCATCCAGATGAAACTCGGTCAGCCAGAACAGGGCGCTGGAGAGTAAAAAATTCCGCACCTCGTTGCGACCGTAATTGAAGATCAGGGTACCCCAGTCACGATGTTCGCCCTGGCGGGGATCGGCGTGTTCATACAGGGCGGTGCCGTCGAAACGCGCTAGGGCGTAATCGTCCTTGGGAAAATGGGCCGGCACCCAATCCAGCAAGACCCCGATGCCTCGTTGATGGAGGTAATCGACAAAATAGCGAAAATCGTCGGGATCGCCGAAACGGCTGGTGGGGGCAAAATAGCCAGTGGTCTGGTAGCCCCAGGAGTCGTCCAGGGGATGCTCGGTGATGGGTAGCAGTTCGACATGCGTAAAACCCAGCTCGGTGATATAGGTTGCCAGGCGTTCCGCAAGCCCCCGGTAATCCAGGAATTCGCCGTTGGGGCCCTGTTGCCAGGAGCCGAGGTGAACCTCGTAGATAGACAACGGGCTGCGCTGCCAGTTCTCGCGGCGGCGACGTTCCAGCCAGCCGGCGTCGCCCCACACATAGTGGCCATCGTCGAGGGTCAGCCCCGCAGTGTCCGGCCGAAGTTGAAAATGGCGACCATAGGGATCAGTCTTGACGCGCAACACTGCGTCATGGGTTCGCAACTCGAACTTGTAGTGCTGGCCGGGCGGGATATCCGGCAGGAACAACTCCCACAGACCACTACCGCCACGCCCCCGCATGGGGTGAACCCGGCCATCCCAGCCGTTGAAGTCACCGACCACGCTGACACGTTCAGCACCGGGTGCCCAGACGGCAAACCTAAACCCCTCGTGACCCGCCACGGACACCCGATGGGCACCCAGAAAGCGATAGGCATGCCAGTGGCGGCCCTCGCCAAAAAGATGGCTGTCAAAATCCGACAACTGGGGTGGAAAGGTATAGGGATCCCGGTGCGTGCCGGCTTTGCCCTGCTTGTCGAGCCAGGCCAGACAATAGTCTTCCGGAACCTCCCTCACCGATCCTTCCCAGACAAAGAGCTCCGTCTGGGGAATGCGTGCGAGGGCGGGGCCATCCAATATCTGCGCGGACTCGACCCAGGGCAGCAAGGCTCGCACCGTGCAACGATCTTCTTGAACATGGCACCCCAGTACCGCGAAGGGATCGTGGTGCCGGGCCTCGAGGATGCGAATCAGCGCTTCGTCAAGCGCGGGAAAGGGGGAGAGGGATTCAACCTGCATGAAACGGCCTTCTGACGTGGAGCTGGGCATCCAGAGCGATCAATACCCACCCTAATACAACAAGGGTGGTAATAACCCTAAACGCCTAGA
The DNA here is from genome assembly GCA_037130945.1 of Pseudomonadota bacterium. Taxonomy (GTDB): domain Bacteria; phylum Pseudomonadota; class Gammaproteobacteria; order Chromatiales; family Chromatiaceae; genus JBAXSA01. The sequence continues at coordinate 4,560 of JBAXSA010000121.1, forward strand.
AGAAGGCCTAATGATAACATAGCCGATCTATGACTCATGATTCCCCCCACGGGATCCTGATCCATCCATACTTCTGTTCAGTTTAATCAATCAACGAGGATGGCATGAACCGAGAAGGTCCGCGGGCCGATCACCGGATGACACGTAACACGATGGCCTTGATTTTGGCCGGCGGGCGGGGGTCACGCTTGATGGGCATGACGCATTGGCGCTCCAAGCCGGCGGTACCCTTTGCCGGAAAGTTCAAGATCATCGATTTTCCCCTGTCAAACTGCCTCAATTCCGGGATTCGCCGGATTGGCGTGCTAACCCAGTACAAGGCCCATACCCTGATTCTGCACATCCAGAAAGGCTGGGGTTTTTTGCGGGGCGAGTTCAACGAATTCGTGGAGCTGCTGCCGGCCCAGCAACGGGTTAGCGAGGACAGTTGGTACGAAGGCACCGCAGATGCGGTGTATCAGAATCTCGACATCATCCGCAATCACAATCCGGAATATATCCTGGTGTTGGCAGGCGATCACGTCTACAAGATGGATTACGGTGGCATCATCGCCTTTCACTGGGCGTCTGGGGCGGATGTCACGGTAGGCTGCATCGAGGTACCCCTGGCCGAGGCTTCGGCCTTCGGGGTGATGGCCGTGGACGAGGAGCAGCGGATCCTCCGCTTTCAGGAAAAGCCCGACCATCCCGAACCGATATCCGGCCATCCGGACATGGCCTTGGCGTCCATGGGCATCTACGTCTTCAAACGCGATTTTCTTTTTGAACAGCTGGAACGGGACGCCCATCAGCAGGACTCAAATCATGACTTTGGCAAGGACATCATTCCGGCCTGTCTGACCAGTCATCACCGGGTGTTGGCCTATCCCTTTCGCGATATCCGCAGCGGCGAACAGGCCTATTGGCGGGATGTCGGTACCGTAGATGCCTTCTGGGAGGCCAACCTGGAACTCATCAAGGTGACCCCGCCCTTGAATCTCTATGATGACACCTGGCCGATCTGGACCTATCAGGAACAACTGCCGCCGGCCAAGTTCGTGTTCGACGACGAGAATCGTCGTGGCATGGCGGTGGATTCGATGGTGTCGGGCGGCTGTGTGATCTCTGGTGCCGTAGTCCGACGCTCCTTGCTGTTCTCCAATGTGCGGGTCAATTCCTATGCCACCATCCAAGATTCGGTGCTGTTGCCGGGGGTCGATGTCGGGCGCAATGCCCGGATTTTCAAGGCGGTGGTGGATTGCGGGTGCCGCATTCCCAATGGCATGGTGATTGGCGAAAATCCCGCCGACGATGTGGCAAAAGGCTTTCATGTCACTGATAATGGGGTGGTGCTGGTCTGCCCGGAGATGCTGGGACAAAAACCCTATCCCCGATGACTGGATGAATGGTTTGTTTTGAGCTAAAGGCTGGGAGTGTGTCTTGTGTCGAAATCGCCACTCGGAATCTCGCCGGATTCATCCGCCCACATCTCAGGCGGAGTATTGGATCGGCGCCGGGCGGGTGTGCTGCTGCATGTCACCTCCCTGCCAGGGCCTGACCTGACGGGTGATTTGGGCCCCGAGGCCCGGAATTTCATCGAATTTTTGGTCGACAGCGGCGTCAGCGTCTGGCAGATGTTGCCGGTGGGGCCCACCCAGGCCGATGCCTCCCCCTATCAGACCCGCTCCACCCACGCCGGTGACCCTCGCCTGATCAGTCTGGAACCCCTCTTGGCCAAGGGTTGGTTATCTCCGGAAGAACGGCCGGATTCGCCGATCTCCCCCGAGGCCAAACACTGGGCCATCGGGCGCGCCTGGGAAGGTTTCAGGAGCCGGGCCGACGGCCAGGCGCGCCAGGCCCTGGAGCATTTTGACCAGATCCATCGCTACTGGCTGGAGGATTATCTGCTGTTTCAGGCCATCAGCGAGGAGCAAATGTGCGGCTGGTGGGACTGGCCCAAACCGCTCCGCCGCCGCCAGGCCGGTGCCCTGCTGGAGGCCAGAACGCGCTTGCAGGCCCGCCTCGAGGTGCTGCATTTCGAGCAATTTTTATTCTTTCAACAATGGTATGCCCTGCGTGAATACGCCCATACCCGGGGGCTCCGGCTGTTTGGTGACATGCCCATCTTCGTGGCCCAGGACAGTGCCGAAGTCTGGGCCCGGCCCCAGGATTTTGATCTTCTGGCCAACGGCCAGCCACGGGTAGTCGCCGGTGTGCCGCCCGACTATTTCTCGGCCACCGGGCAACGCTGGGGCAATCCGCTGTACCGCTGGGATCGTATGGCCGCCGACGGGTTTTCTTTCTGGGTGGAACGGATCAAGACCCAACTGTCTCTCTTTGACCTGATCCGGATCGATCATTTTAGGGGGTTCGAGGCCTATTGGGAGATCCCCGCCAACGAGACCAACGCGATTCGTGGCCGCTGGGTGGAGGGGCCCGGTAAACCGCTGTTTGATCAGCTTCACGATGTCTTCGGCCATTGTTTGCCGCTTGTCGCCGAAGATCTTGGCATCATCACCCCCGGTGTGGAGGCGCTGCGCCGCCATCTGATGATACCCGGCATGCGGGTGCTGCAATTCGCCTTCTCCGGGGATGTCGACAATCCCTATCTGTCTTATAACCATACCCCAGACTCGGTGGTCTACACGGGCACCCACGACAACGATACCACTTGGGCCTGGTGGCATGACCTGGACAATCCCGCCAAAGACAGAATCCAGCGTTTTCTCGGATATCCCGGGGAGGCGCTGCCCTGGGCGCTCATCCGTAGTGCGCTGCGGTCGGTGGCGCGCCTGGCGGTGATTCCCATGCAGGATCTCCTGGAACTGGGCCACGGCCACCGGATGAACCATCCCGGCACTTTGGGTCATCACAACTGGCACTGGCGATTCCGTTGGGAGATGGTGGACAGCAGTCTGCCGCAACGGCTGAGGGAGATGATTCGATCCTATGGACGTCTGCCCTGAAGTGGCCCCTGGTGAACTGGCGGCCTGTCATGCCTGTGATTGGCTGCAACGGTTGCCGCCCCTGCGGGAATGCCAGCTGGCGCGGTGCGTGCGTTGCCACAGCGCCTTGCGAGTCCGTAAGCCAGACAGCTTGCACCGAACCCTGGCACTGACCCTCACCGGCCTCATCCTGTTTGGACTGTCCAATAGCTTTCCCTGGCTGGTCCTTCAGGTGGGGGGGCAGATTCAGGAGGTCAACCTGATCGCCGGTGTCCGGGCTCTGGCCCATCAGGGTGACAGTCTTCTGGCCGGCCTAGTGTTCGTGACTTGCTGGCTCATTCCTCTCGTGGAATTGTCCGGTTTCCTGTATATCCTCGGGCCGCTGGCATGGGGCCGTGTCCCCTGGGGTGCCGGGTGGGTGTTTCGCGGCATCCGGGCGCTGCGGCCCTGGAACATGCAGGAGATCTTTCTGCTCGGGGTGCTGGTGGCGATTGTCAAACTCACCCGCACTTCCCAGCTGATTCCGGGAATCTCCCTGTACGCCTTTGCCAGCCTGATCTTCGTGTTATCGGCCC
>JBAXSA010000122.1:0-8048 GCA_037130945.1 Pseudomonadota bacterium
ATTTTATTGGTAGGCCCTGAAGGATTCGAACCTTCGACCAAGGGATTATGAGTCCCCTGCTCTAACCAACTGAGCTAAGGGCCCGGATAGATAGATCATTCATCAAGAAAACTGCGAAGTTTTTCAGAACGCGAGGGATGACGGAGTTTGCGCAGTGCTTTGGCCTCAATCTGACGAATTCTCTCACGGGTTACATCGAACTGCTTGCCGACCTCTTCAAGAGTGTGGTCAGTATTCATATCAATACCAAAACGCATGCGTAACACCTTGGCCTCTCGGCTCGTGAGGCTGGCTAGCATATCCTGAGTCGCCTCCCGAAGGCCAGACATAGTCGCGGCCTCCACTGGAGAGGTGACGTTGGCATCTTCAATAAAATCACCCAGATGCGAATCCTCATCGTCGCCAATCGGGGTCTCCATTGAAATTGGCTCCTTGGCAATTTTGAGAACCTTGCGAATTTTGTCCTCAGGCATGTCCATGCGCTGTGCGAGTTCCTCCGGTGTGGCTTCCCGCCCCATCTCCTGAATCACCTGCCGGGAGATACGATTGAGTTTGTTGATGGTTTCAATCATATGCACCGGAATACGGATCGTGCGCGCCTGGTCGGCAATCGAGCGGGTAATGGCCTGACGAATCCACCAAGTTGCGTAGGTTGAGAACTTGTATCCTCGCCGGTATTCAAATTTATCCACAGCCTTCATCAGGCCAATATTTCCCTCCTGAATAAGGTCAAGGAATTGCAACCCACGGTTGGTATATTTTTTCGCAATTGAAATAACTAGACGGAGATTGGCCTCCACCATTTCTTTCTTGGCGCGCCGTGCTTTTGCCTCGCCAATCGACATCTTACGATTAATATCCTTGATGCCATTAATGGTCAGAAAATTTTCCTTTTCAATATCAGACAAACGGCGCTGGCAGCGCATCACCTCATCCGCCTGGTTCATTAGCGAGGCAGCACAGATTTCGTTACGGGCAACCTGGGTGGCAAGCCATTCCGGGTTGGTTTCATTGTTGGGGAATGAAGCTATGAACTCCTTGCGAGGCAGACCCGCCCGTTCTACACAAAGCTCCATGACGGATCTTTCTTGGGCACGAATTCTTTCAACCGTACTACGAAGGTTGTTCACAAAATCGTTAAAGACCCCCGGCACCAACTTGAACTCCAGAAAAAGTTCGGAAACTTCCTTCAGGACATTTTGGGTTTTAACATGGTTTCTGCCATATTTTTTTAAGGCGTTGATCAGTAACTTGTGCTGTTTACGCAACTTACCGATCTTTAGAGCAGTGATTTGTGGATCTGGCCCTACCTCACCCGGTCCTTCCACTTCGGCTTCACCATCCCCGAGTATGGCGACGTCATCATCCGGTAACGTCTCATCAACCGTCACCTTCTCCAAGGCCGTCACCTTCTCCAAGGTTGTTTCGTCAGACGGTTCGCTGGTATCGACAAATCCACTGATGACATCATTAATGCGCATCCGACCCGCTTCGACTTTATCGAAAAGGGCTAGCAGCCTTTCAATAGTACTCGGGTAAATGGACACAGCGCTCAAAACTTGATTGAGGCCTTCTTCAATCCGCTTGGCGATCTTCAGCTCCCCTTCACGGGTCAGCAGCTCGACGGTACCCATTTCGCGCATGTACATGCGTACCGGATCGGTAGTACGCCCCAACTCGCTCTCCACGCTGACCAGCGCGGCAGCGGCCTCCTCGGCGACGTCATCATCGGCAACGGCATTATCGGTAAAGGTCGGGTCAATAATATCCGGCGGCGTTTCATGAACTTGTATACCCATATCGTTGATCATCCGGACGATGTCTTCGATCTGTTCGGGCTCGACAATACCTGGCGGGAGGTGATCGTTCACCTCGGTATAGGTCAGGTAACCCTGTTCTTTACCTTTGGCAATCAGTTGCTTGATCTGTGATTCTTCGTTTTCCTGATCCATTACCAACCTTACCTTAAGGGAAATATCAAACGCAAACCATCGATTTTAGCACGAAAAAAACAATTCCGATACTCAGCCCTTTGGCGACTGACGCAACGACAAGAGGCGTCTCAGTCGCGTCTTGTCTTCAGCACTCATCTCGCTGGGTTTGGCGCAGGACATGAGACGTCCCTCCTCGTTCCCTCGCCGATCACTATTCAGACGCTGAAAAATCCCTGCCAATTCGGCACCCGCACCAGCGGCATTCGGAATTTCCAACGAGAGCGTCGCCAACCGTTCCAATGGTTTCTGCAGGTCGGTATCGCGCCAGCGCTCCAACAGACTCGCCATACTAAGCGTAGGCTGAGACTGGGTAATTTCAAGCAGCTGGGAGAGTAAATCAATACCGGGCTGATCTAAATCCCGCCAAAGATCCAGCGTTTCGCGCACCTCGGGACTCGCCGCCGCCGTGGGATATTGCAGCAGAATAGCCAATGCGCGACGAACCGGCGTCATCTGGACGATGCTACCTGGCATGGGACGATGGCGATTTTGAGGGTGTTCCGCAAGCGTCGCACCCAGTTTGGATCGAGCCAGCCCGACTTCCTGCTCCAGGCGCTGAATGAGAAGTTCTCGATAGATACCTTCCGGGGTCTTGGTAATCAGGGTTCGCGCCTGATCCGCCAGCTGCGCTCTCCCATCCAGTGTCGCGAGATCCTGGATACCCTCCCGAAGGGTCTGGAACAAGTAGTCCACCAAGGATAGGGCGGCCTTCAGACGATTTTCAAAGTCCTCGCGTCCCTCTCGGCGCAGAAGCGAATCCGGATCCTCCCCCTGGGGTAGAAACAGGAAGCTGAATTCGTGCCCCTCCCGGACAATAGGCAACACGACCTGAAGTGCCTTCCAGGCAGCGAGGCGACCGGCGGTATCGCCGTCGAAACAAAATACCAGACGGGCGGTGACTTTTAAGAGAGAGGTTAGGTGTTGGTCGGTGGTGGCCGTCCCGAGGGTCGCGCAAGCGTAGGGAATACCCGCTTGGGCCAAGGCCAGCACATCCATATAGCCTTCCACCAGGATCAGACAATCCGGTTGCCGCCGGGCCTGCAAGGCCTCGAAAAGTCCGTAGAGTTGCCATCCCTTGTGGAACAGGGGCGTTTCGGGGGAGTTGAGATATTTGGGCTTGCCTTCGCCTAATAACCGCCCTCCAAAGCCGATGATGCGTCCTCTACGGTCACGAATCGGAAACTGGATACGATCCCGGAATCGGTCATGGATGCGTCCCTCGGCCTCAACCAGCAATCCCGCCTGAACCGCCTGCGCCACCAACCCTTGCCCGCTAAAATGGCGTGTCAGGCCTTCCCAGCCGGGGGGCGCGAAGCCTACTCCAAAGTGGCTGGCCGTTTCTTGAGACAGGCTGCGGCCGGCGAGATACTTCCGGGCTGCGGGGTGTGACGTGAGCTGTTCCTGAAAATAATGCGCGGCGATTTCCAGGACTCGATACAGAGGCGCTGTCGGCTCTTCCGAGGGATCCGTCAGAGTCGGCATATCAACTCCGGCAACCCGGGCCAGCTCCTCGACGGCCTCGACGAATTCCAGCCGGTCGTATTCCATCAAAAAGCCAATGGCCGTTCCGTGCGCACCACAGCCAAAGCAATAATAGAACTGCTTCTGAGGACTCACCGTAAAGGAGGGTGTGCGTTCTTCATGAAACGGACAACGGGCACCAAACTCCTTGCCCACCCGCTTGAGTGGAACACGCCGACCGATGAGATCGACAATATCGATCCGACTGATTAGATTATCGACGAACGCTTGGGGAATGCGGCCCGCCATAAGGCAGAGAGCCGTTTAAGGGTATTGTGGCAACATGCGGGGATTATTCACAGAGCCAGGCGGGCACGAACCTTGGCACCGACCGCCGCCAGATCGGCCCGCCCTTGCAATTTGGGTTTAAGAATCGCCATCACCCGGCCCATCTCTTTCACGGAGGTCGCCGCCACCGCAGCGATGGACTCGGCGATCCAGACATCGACCTCGGCCTCACTCAGGGCGTCCGGCAGGTAGCCCTGACAGATCTCGATCTCAAACCGTTCCTGAGCCGCGAGATCCTCACGGCCTGCTTGCTGATATTGGCTCATCGACTCGCGACGCTGCTTGACCATCTTTTCCAGCACCCCGAAAATCTGATCGTCGGTTAATTCGATCCGTTCATCTATTTCCCGCTGTCTAACAGCCGCGAAAATCAGCCTGATCACGCCCAAACGAGGCTTCTCACCGGCCTTGAGGGCGATTTTCATGTCATCCTGGATGCGGGTTTTGAGCATGGAATTTTTAATAAGTCCGCGAGGCGAGGCGAGGCGAGGAAAACCCTAGATCAGGTGAAAGGCCGCTCCCAGCGGCGCGACTCCCTCATCAGCTTCTTGATGTGCCGCTTGACCGCCGCCGCCGCCTTGCGCTTGCGCTCGGTGGTGGGCTTTTCGTAAAACTCCCGGCGGCGAACCTCCGCCAACACACCCGCTTTTTCACAAGAACGCTTGAAGCGGCGCATTGCAACTTCGAATGGTTCGTTATCTTTCACACGTACATTGGGCATTGAAGGGATTACCTCACAGTGGAACAAACAGCCAAGAGTAACAATAACCAGGACGCAGCCTGGCAAACGGTGGATTGTAGTAAGATAACAGGGTATCTGCCAAGAGCGGGGAGATTTTAGATCTTTTTTAACACTGATATGGCAGGGTATTTTCCGATACATCAGGGCCATTTGGATACTGAACGATTGCCTGGAACAGGTGTGAAATCATAGAGGGTCTCTCGCCAAAAAAGCGACAATTGACCATCCCGTCCGTATTCTGTCGGCCCCTGACGCCGTAATTCCCATACCTTGAAACTGTCCATGAACCAGATCGCAAATGTCGTCCTCGACAATATTTTAGGGCGGAGATCCATTCGCCACTTTGAAAAAAAAACCTTGAACCCGGCCGACTTGGCCATGATTCTCCAGGCCGGAGACGCCGCCCCCTCCGCAGGCAATTTGAAATCCCGCAAGTTTTTTTCCATCACGGAAGCCACCGACCTTGAGTTTCTCATCCGCTATATCTTTTCAAGGCGGATCAGGGAAGAGAAGCGCTTGTTTGCCAATGTTCCCTGCATCCTGGTGATCTGTGCAAACCTCGATTCCGCTAGAAAAAAATACCGCAGAGGACGCTTGTATGCCATACAGGACGCCACCCTGGCAGGCCAAAACATGATGCTGATGGCCCATGCGCTGGGCATTGGCAGTTGCTGGATAGGGCAGGTACGGGAACGCCAGATCGTTGGAAAATTCGGCATTGATCCGGATTACCAGATAGTCGGCCTGATCGCATTGGGTTATCCCCTGTCCAACACGGACGAATCCCTACCCTGATGGTGGTGCCATCAGGGTACCCATTCAATTTCTTCCTGTTTTTAGCGCCTTTAGCCGGCGGATAAACACTTCTTCATGAAATCCTTGCGCTCTTGGCCCTTCATGGCCTTGATCTTGGCTTCGCCATTGCAATCCTTCATTTTTTGCTGTTGTTTGGTCAGGGGTTTTTGGGCGGGTTCCACAGCAGGGGCGGCGGGTGCAGATTTAACCGGGACAGGGGCGGTTTTGACCACAGGCGCTGGTGCCGCACTATCGGCAGCCCAGAGGGGCGTGGCAGTGACCAAAAACGCCAGCGTGGCGGCCAGGGCAATCATTTTCATGGCAAATTCTCCACCAGGAAACAGGGAATGGATCGAGCGCGAAAAATGTCTTGGGCCTCTTGGCCATTTCGCCAGAAGGCCCAAGACACAACACCGCAGTGTAGAGGTGTTTGGGAATCCGTATCAAGCCTTTCCACCCACGGTTAGGGATTTGTCCGGCCACCCTGCAGATTGCCCGTCACCGGCGAGGAGGCACTCTCGGTGCGGGATCTGAGAGCCGCCCCGCCGCCCAGAACCGCGAGTCCTGCCTGATCAAGATCAGTCCAGAGCGTGCCGGGGCCGGTGGGGATCAGGTGAATTCTGAGGGTATCGCTGAGACTTTGGGCAAAGTCCCATAGGATATAGGCCGAGGCATCACCCAGTGCCTGGATTTTGAGCTGGAGACCGGCGGCCTTTTCGCCTTCCACCATAGCCAGAGTTTCGGCCCGGGCCTGCCCGAGTTTACGCACCCGCTCAGCGCTCTGAAGCGCGGTTTGCTTGTCGATCTCGGCCATCTGCCTGATGGCCTCGGCGAGAATCTGGGCAACCTGTTTTTCCTGGTCGGCCTGGATCTCGGCGGCGAGTTTCCGGGTCTCCTGAGCCACCTGCTGCCGCCGTTGTGCGATCAGGCCGAGTTCGGTGTTGAGTTCCGCCTGTTTGCGGGCGGTGTTCTGCTTTTCCTTGTTGGTGAGATTTTCTTCCACGGCGATGCTGGCTTGCTGGATGGGGTCGAGAATCTCGTTGGGGACATTCACATGACGGATCAGCGCGTTATGGATGAGAATGCGCCGGTCGACCAGGGTTTTGGCCAGGGTTTCGGTGAGGTCGTTCTGGAACTTCTCGCGACCCTCGCCGACGATAAAATCCTTGGCCCGGTAGGCCGAGCCCTTGAGGCGCGAGACTGACAGGATCTGCGGCATGATGATCTTGTCGACCACTGCGGGCAGATCCCCGTAGGTGCGGAAGATCCAGGCAATCGAGCCAGGTGACAGCTCGAACTCGACGGTCATGTCGAGACTGATTTCAAATCCATCCCGGGAGGGAAATTCCACCATCTGATGAAGACTCAGGACGGCAGCGGGATCGCTCGGCATTTCCGATGCCACGGCTCGCGGCATTGTCGGTTTGGTCTTTTTAGCGGTGGGGGCTGCGGTTCGATCGGCCTTGGCAGCCAGAGCCGATTTTTCGGCAAAAATCGACTTGGCGGCGTCAGCGCTTTGGCTGATGACCGAACCTTCGCGCTGCGTCAGATAGTCGCGGCGTTTCTCTTTTTGCTCTTCGAGTACCCGGTTTTGCAAGGCCTGCATGGGGGCATTCTGAGCGGCAATCTGGGTCTTGGTGATGACCTCGCCGCCGCTTTTGCCAAGAAGAGACACCTGGTTCACACCGATTTCCACCACATCCACATTGAATTCCTTGGGATTGATGTAGTAGAGCCCGGGTTGCAGGATGTCCTGACGCACCCCCTTTTGCTGGGAACCCGCGAATTCGCCCTCCGGGGCCTGGCCCCCCGACAACCCGGTGACAACCCCCACATAACCCACCGGAATGCTCAGGGCGCTGATCACCTCGACGCGATAGCCGTATGGGTTGAGACGGTATTTTCCGGGCCCCAGCACGCGCCGCTGGATACCCTTTTGACCCTCGTTGGCCAGAAATTCACCCGTTGGCAAATCGCTACCCACCATGGCGGTGACAATGCCCACCTTGCCGGGCTCGATGCTCATGACCGGGAAGCGCTGCCACTCATACAGCCAGGGATTATAAAAATAGCGGCCCTCACCGAGAACCGCCGCCTGGACGCCTTGCTGGCCCGGTTGAGCCAAAATCTGGCCAGGTGCCAGGGGTTCGCCGGTTTTGGCGACGATCACCGCCATCTCATTGAGCGAAACATAAAACCGGCAGGAAAACCACAACCAGGCTCCGTAGGCGATGCTCAACCACAATAGGGTCACAACCCCCTTTCGGATCCATAGGGTAGTCATGGCTTTTGCTCCGGCGCGGATAGGTAGGGTGTAAAGAGGCTCCCCAGAGTACCAGTGTCGCTTGCCAGGATACTCCCGATGCGGGGTCCGATTTTATGGTAGAGGCCATAGCGGGCTAGCGCCATTCCCGAGGGAAAGGCCTGACTTTGGGCCTTGAGAACCCCGGACTGCGCTAGGTTATCAAGGCGCACCACGTCGCGATCCCCCTCGGCCTTGGCGAGAATCGCCTGAGCCTGGGCCTCGGCGGCCTGGTTTTCGAGCCGCGCCACCTCCAGTTCCCGCTGGGCCCGGGTGATCTTCACCGACAACTCCTGCTCGGCCTGGATCACCGCCTGAATCCGGGAAGTCTCGGCCTCGACCTTGGCCTTGTTCTGTTCTGCCAGCATCTCCTGACGGGTCAGTTCGGCCTTGGATCGAGCCTGTT
>JBAXSA010000123.1:0-7987 GCA_037130945.1 Pseudomonadota bacterium
CCGATTTCCGATTGTATCTCCAGCGTGCCCTGATGACGTGCCAGCACATGCTTGACGATGGCCAACCCCAGACCGGTACCGCCGGTCGCGGTGGATCGGCCCTTGTCAACACGATAAAAACGCTCGGTCAGCCGGGGAATGTACTCGGCCGGGATGCCAATCCCCGTATCCATTACCTTGAAGGCGGAGCCTTTCTCGTCGAGGTGCCAGCTCAGGGTGATGGTGCCCCCGGCGGGGGTGTAGCGAACCGCATTCGAAACCAGATTGCTACAAGCGCTGCGCAGTTCGTCGGCGCTGCCGCGTATCCGACCCGCCATCATTTCCCCCATTTCGACGACATGCCGTCCAGCCGATAGGGCTTGACCCTCGTTCAGCAGGGATTCCATCAGTGCCGTCACATCCACTATCTCGTCGCGCGGTGGCTGGGTGGTGTTTTCGAGGCGAGAGAGCGTCAACAGATCCTCGACCAGCCGGTTCATGCGCCGTGCCTGTTCATTCATCAGGGTCAAAATACGCTGGGCTACCTCGCCTGTTGGCACGCCTTCCTCGGTGAGTTGTTCCAGAAAACCCGAGATGACAGTTAGGGGCGTGCGCAACTCGTGCGAGACATTGGCGATAAAATCGCGGCGGATAATCTCGGTACGGGCAATCTCCGTGATGTCACGCGACAGGATCAGGATGCCGGCCTCGGCGAAGGACACCAGCAAGAGCGACAGTACTTGCCGGGGATGATCGCCGTTGCGGGTCATGATCAGGGGTGTGCGAGTTGTCACCCCGGCGCGGAAATCCGCCAGGTATTCATAAAACCCGCTCTGACGAATCAGCTGTTCGGCCAGTGTGCCAAGATCGCGTGTCTCGTCCAGGCTGAAATGGCGACAAGCCGAGGTATTCAGCCACTCGATGCGACCCTGGCCATCCAGTAGGATAATGCCATCCGGTAAAGCTTGTGCCGCCTGGCGAAAATGATTCAAGTGGCTGTCTAGGGCTTGTCGTCCCTGTTGTTCTTCTCGTTGCAAGCGATGTAGGCGAGAAAAAATGTCCTGCCAGGCACCCGTGGCCTCGGGAATCTCCCGTCGAGGATCCTTGAGCCACTGGCAAAGCCGTCGGCGCTGGCGTACCTGGCCTGCCAGCAGAATCACCCATACCCAGGACACCAGGGCCAGGATGAGCGCCATCAGCCCCGTCGTCATGGGTTGGGTACCACCAGCTTGTAGCCGACCCCCCGTACTGTCTCAATCAATGGCTCGCCACATTGACCCAGCCCAATGCGAAGCCGGCTCACATAGACATCGATGGTTCGCTCGTCGAGGAAACGATGATCGCCCCGCAAGGCATTGAGCAGTTGGTCGCGGGTAAAAACCCGGTTGGGGTGATTCATCAGGAACTGCAAAAAATCGAATTCGGTCAAGCCCAGATGGATGGATTCTCCATGACAAGTGACCGTGTGGGCGGCGGGATCCAGGCGCACACCACCGATCTTCACGACCTGTCCAGCCTGATGAGGTGCCCGTCGGCGCAGCACGGCACGGATACGCGCAATCAGTTCCTTGGGTGAAAAAGGCTTGGTGACGTAGTCGTCGGCGCCGATCTCCAAACCCAGTACGCGATCCTGTTCATCGGCACGCGCAGTCACCATGATGATCGGCAGATCGCGTGTCCGGGCGTTCATCCGGATCGACTTGGCCAAGGTGACACCGGACATGCCGGGCAGCATCAGATCAATCAGGGTGACATCCGGCAGGGTCTCGCTGATCTCGGCCAGCGCTCGCTCCCCACTCTCGACCACGGCCGCGTCGAAGCCGGCCTGAATCAGGATAAAGCGCAACAATTCCTGGATTGCGGGATCGTCCTCGATGACGAGTACCCTGGGTTGTGTACTCACGGCGTTTTAACCTCGCTGTCGAGGTTGTCGAGGCGGACATGGCGAATATCGCGGCCCTCGGCAATATAGATGACATCCTTCGCGATGTTCTTGCAGTGGTCGCCGATACGCTCGACCGACTTGGCGATGAAGATGACATCCAGCGCCGTGGAAATGGTACGCGGATCCTCCATCATGTAGGTGATGAGGTGACGGGCCACCGAGCGAAAATGGATATCGATCTCCCGATCCCGGCGGATGACCTCGGTCGCGGCTGCGATGTCGTGGCGGACAAAGGCGTCCAGCACCTGATGCAGCATGCTGGTCACCTGATCGCCCATGTGTCGAATTTCAATAATTTGCATGAAACACCGAGACATACCGTGTTCCATGATGTTGCGCGTGATCTTGGCGATCTTCTTGGCCTCGTCGCCAATGCGTTCCAGATCGGTGACCGTCTTGCCCACCGCCATGACCATGCGTAGATCAATGGCAATGGGTTGGCGGCGCATCAAGATGTGCGTGCAGGCCTCATCGATGCTGATTTCCAGTTTGTCCACCTGCTCATCCCCGGCGATGACCGTCTCGATCAATTCGGGATCGCATTCGTCAAAGGCGATCAGCGCAGCGCGAAACTGCTCCTCGACCAGTCCGCCCATGCGCATTACCTGGGCACGAAGTGCGTCGAGTTCGGAATCGAATTGCTTGGAAAGATGTTCGTTCATGCGGGTGTCCTGTTAAATCCCGTTAGCCAAAACGGCCGGTGATGTAGTCTTCGGTACGTTTGTCCTTCGGCTTGATGAAGACCTCATCGGTCAGGCCAAACTCGATCAGTTCGCCGAGATACATGTAGGCGGTAAAATCCGAAATTCGCGCCGCCTGCTGCATGTTATGCGTGACAATGGCAATCGTAAAATCTTGCTTCAGTTCTTCCAGCAGTTCCTCGATGCGCATGGTGGAGATCGGGTCGAGCGCGGAGGTCGGCTCGTCAAGCAGCAGGATCTCGGGCTTGACGGCGATGCCGCGAGCGATGCACAGGCGTTGCTGCTGGCCACCTGACAAACTCATGCCGCTCTGATTGAGGATATCCTTGGTTTCTTCCCACAGCGCCGCCTTGCGCAGCGACCACTCGACCCGATCATCCATTTGCGATCTCGACAACCGCTCGTGCAGACGCACGCCAAAGGCAATGTTTTCGTGGATCGACATCGGGAAGGGCGTGGGCTTTTGAAACACCATGCCGACCTTGGCTCGCAGTGCATTGAGATCGACCTTGCGGTCGAGCAGATTCTGGCCGTTTAGCAACAGCTCGCCCGTTGCCCGCTGTTCCGGGTAAAGGTCATACATCCGATTCATGGTACGCAGCAGCGTCGACTTGCCACAGCCCGACGGGCCGATGAAGGACGTCACATGGTACTGATAAATCTCCAGATTGATATTCTTCAGGGCATGGAACTTGCCGTAATAGAAATCGAAGTTTCTAAAAGCCATCTGGACGCTGGCAGGTGCCGGGGTTTCGTTGCTTGTCGTTGATGCAGTCATGGATTTTACAGCTTGTGTTTGGAGCGAAAGAGGACGCGCGCGGCAATGTTCAGAACCAGCACCCCGAGCGTAATCAGGAAGACGCCCGCCCAGGCCAGTTCCTGCCAGTCCTGAAAGGGGCTCATCGCAAACTTGAAGATGGTCACCGGCAGGTTGGCCATCGGCTTGTCGAGATCCAGACTCCAAAACTGGTTCGACAGCGCAGTAAACAAGAGGGGTGCCGTTTCTCCGGAGATGCGCGCCACAGCCAGCAGGATGCCGGTCACCACGCCAGGCAAGGCGGCCTTCAGCGTCACCTGGAGGATGACGATGCGCTTTGGCGCGCCCAAGGCAAAGGCAGCCTCGCGCAAGGTGTCCGGAACCAGCTTCAGCATGTTGTCGGTGGTGGATACTACGACCGGGATGACGATCAGCGCCAGGGCGATGATCCCGGAAAAAGCCGAAAAATTGCCCACTCGTGCGACATAGATTGCATACACGAAGAGGCCGATGACGATGGACGGCGCCGACAGCAGGATGTCGTTCAGAAAGCGGGTGAGGCTTCCAAGCCAGGTATGCCGTCCGTACTCCGCGAGATAAATGCCGGCGAGGATGCCAATTGGTGTGCCCAACAGCGTGGCCAGGCCGACCAGGACGATACTGCCGACAATGGCGTTGAGCAAACCACCTTCGGAGCCGGGGGCTGGGGTCATCTGGGTGAAGAGCTGGAACGACAATCCGGTCACACCCAACTGTAGCGTGGTGAGTAGTATCCAGCCGAGCCAGAACAAGCCGAAGGCCATGGCGGCCATCGACAGGCTCAGGGCGATCTGATTGGTGAGTTTTCGTTGTGCAAAGAGATTCATGGCGTTTTCAACTCTTGGAACCTTCCTGCTTCGCGAGGCGCAGCAGGAGCAATTTTGAAAACACCAGCACGGCCAGCGTGATCAGGAACAGGATCAGGCCGAGTTCAATCAACGCCGCCGTATAAAGCCCGGGTGTCGCCTCGCCAAACTCGTTGGCCAGCGTCGATGTGATGCTGTTGCCCGGCGCGAACAGCGAGACACTCGACAGGAAGTTGGTGTTGCCGATGACAAAAGTCACCGCCATCGTCTCCCCCAGCGCGCGTCCAAGCCCCAGCATGACGCCGCCGATGACACCGACCTTGGTGTAGGGTAGTACGATGTTCCACACCACTTCCCAGGTCGTGCAGCCGAGGCCGTAGGCGGATTCCTTCAGCATGGCCGGCGTGACCTCGAAGACATCGCGCATGACCGAGGCAATGAAGGGGATGATCATGATCGCCAGGATGATGCCAGCGGCAAGGAGGCCAATGCCGAGCGGCGCGCCAGAAAAGAGCCTGCCGATCAAGGGTAACTGGCCCAAGGTGCCAGACAGCAGCGGTTGTACGGTTTGGGCAAAGATCGGGGCGAAGATCATCAGACCCCACATGCCGTACACAATCGATGGTACCGCCGCCAGCAACTCGATGGCCGTACCCAGTGGCCGACGCAGCCATACCGGCGAGAGTTCGGTTAAAAACAGCGCAATGCCAAAGCTCACCGGCACCGCGATAAGGAGGGCAATCAGCGAGGTGACCAGTGTGCCGTAGATCGGAATCAGGGCACCAAACTGCTCCGCCGGGGGGTTCCAGTCCTGACGCCACAGAAAGCTCAGGCCGAAGGTTTGTATCGATTCCCAGGAACCGATGACCAGCGAGAGAATAATACCGCCCAGCAGCACCAGTGTTAAGGCCGCAAACGCCCGGGTTAGATTAAAGAACAGCCAGTCGCCCAGCTTGTGGCTCCCAACCGGAGAGCCCGTCACCATCAAATCCTGTGTCACGTTCAATGTCCTCCAGCTATTCGAGGAATCGCGCCGCTTTGGGCGGCGCGGCACATTCATTACAGGCCGTTCTGCACCGGCTTGCCGGAGGCGTCCTTGATCTGACCCCAAGAGGTATGAATCAGCTTGACGAGGCTCTCGGGCAGGGGCACATAGTCCAGCTGCGCGGCCAGACTGGCACCATTCTTGTACGACCAGCCGAAGAACTTGAGGGCTTCTGTGGCCTGCGCCGGCTTGTCCTGGGTCTTGTGCATCAGGATGAAGGTGGCGCCGGTGATGGGCCAGGAATCCTTGCCGGGTTCGTTGGTCAGGATCTCGTAAAACGCCGACCGGCTCCAGTCGGCACCGGCCGCAGCGGCCTTGAAGGCCTTGTCATCCGGCGCAACAAACTGGCCGTCGGCATTCTTCATCAGGGCATAGGTCATCTTGTTCTGCTTGGCATAGGCATACTCCACATAGCCAATGGAGCCCGGCAGGCGCTGCACAAAGGCGGCAACCCCCTCGTTGCCCTTGCCACCAAGACCGAGTGGCCACTGCACGGCAGTACCCTCGCCCGCCTTCTGCTGCCACTCGGGGCTGACCTTGGACAGGTAATTGGTGAAAATGAAGGTGGTACCCGAACCATCGGCGCGACGCACCACACCGATGTCGCTGGCTGGCAGAGTCAGCCCCGGGTTGAGCTCCTTGAGGGCCTTGTCGTCCCATTTGGTGATCTTGCCGAGATAAATATCGGCTAGCACCGGCCCCGTCAGCTTGAGTGCCCCAGGCTTGACGCCAGCCAGATTGACCACCGGCACCACGCCGCCAATCACAGTGGGGAACTGCATCAGGCCATCCTTGTCGAGTTGCTCGGGCTTGAGCGGCATGTCGGACGCACCGAAATCGACGGTCTTGGCGGTGATCTGCTTGATGCCGCCGCCGGAGCCAATGGATTGGTAGTTAATCTTGTTGCCCGTGGCCTTTTGGTAGGCATCCGCCCACTTGGCATAGATGGGGGCGGGAAAGGTTGCGCCAGCCCCGGTGACCTCGGCGGCGAGCGCGGAGCCCGCGCCGAGGATCAGCGTGACGGTGGCAAGAATGCGTGGGAATTGCATGGCTCTTGTTCTCCTGTGAACTGCTAAAGATAGGAACCCCTTTATACACATCGAATGTTGCAGGATTATGACAATGGCTAATCTTTCGTCTTAAACCGGACGAACCAGCCCGCCAGCGCCGTGAAAGAGGCAACGATGGCGGCGATGGCCCAAAAACCGTTGGGATCCTGGGCCAGGGGAATGCCCCCGACGTTCATGCCCAGCAAACCGGCAATGATGTTGATGGGCAGGGCTAGCACGGTCACCATGGTGAGCAGGAAAACGCTGCGGTTGGTCTGCTCCGTGATATGGGCGGTGATTTCTTCCTGCAACAACTTGGTCCGTTCCTGGAGGGCGGAGAGGTCGTTGAGAACCGCCGAGAATTCTTCCGTGGCGGCACGGAGTTCCTCGGCATCGTCCTCGCCGAACCAGGCTGGGGGGTGATTCAGCAACCGAAACAGGGAGCCGGGCTCCGGTGCCAGGAGACGGCGCAAGCGCACGAAGACCCGCCGGAGCGAACCCAGGGTGCCGCGCTTGGCATTCATGCGCCGCCCGGCCAGCAGATTGTCCTCGATCCGATCCACCCGGGTCGTCGCATCGCGTGCGATTTGCTGCAACACATCCGCCTGGTCTCGCAAGAGATGGGCGAGCAGGGAGAGTGGCGATGCCAAGGGTTCCCCAGCCTTGACGGCGACCCGCAGATGATCAACGCTGCGTAAGGGATGCAGACGGGCACTCACGACCAGATTGTGCGTGACGCACATCCACAGGGTCGCGATCTGTGGTGCCTCATAGGTGGAATCGAAGAGGACATCATTAATGACCGCGATGAGACAGTCATCGGCCTGCTCAATGCGCGTCGAACCTGGCCCTTCCCGCAGGGTCTCGTAGTAATGCTCGGGTATCGACAGATGCTCTCTCAGCCATTTTTCGGAGTGAACATTGCTGCGGTTGAAGTGCAGCCAGACAAACTCCGGGGTACCCAGATCGTGGGCGGCACGAAGCCACGCCAGGCTAGTCTCGGTATTCAGCGAATCGGCTGGCTGTCCGGGAGCAAAGGCATAACCGTAGATAAGACCGGAAGGCTCCGAACCGTAAGAGAGATCAGCGACATTCAATCGGGTTTCCCGAATATTTTTTATTCCTGACACGATGGGTTCACCAAGGATCACCAGATACTCGGCACCAACATCTCCTTGGGCACTGGGTGTCGCAGGTAGTCGGGATTATGCACACGCTCCGGCAGAATCACCGTTTCCCGTTCAATGTCAGCGTAGGGCACCTGGCTCAACAGGTGGTGGATGCAGTTGAGCCGGGCCTTTTTCTTGTCCACGGCCTCGATGATCCACCAGGGGGCTTCGGGAATATGGGTACGCTCCAGCATGATTTCCTTGGCCTTGGTGTATTGCTCCCACAGACGCCGGGATTCCATGTCCATGGGGCTGAGTTTCCACTGCTTTAGGGGGTCTTGGATGCGCATCTGGAAGCGCAGATGCTGTTCGTCATCGGTGATGGAAAACCAGTATTTGATGAGAATGATGCCGGAGCGAATCAGCATCTTTTCAAACTCCGGCACGGTTCGGAAGAATTCCTCATACTCGTCCTCCGTGCAAAAACCCATGACCTTTTCCACGCCCGCCCGGTTGTACCAGCTACGGTCAAACAGCACCATCTCTCCGCCTGCCGG